>CALVNG010000025.1 GCA_944349545.1 uncultured Eubacteriales bacterium | reverse complement strand
CATGCCGCTTTGCCGTCCCCGCGTGCGCGGCCTGATACCGCCTTCACTGCGCGCGGCCTGAGGCCGCTCTCACTCCGTCGGGGTTGGCGTATGCCGCTTTGCCGTCCCCGCGTGCGCGGCCTGATACCGCCTTCACTGCGCGCGGCCTGAGGCCGCTCTCACTCCGCCGGGGTTGGCGCGTGCCGCTTTGCTGTCCCCGCGTGCGCGGCCTGAGGCCGCCTTCACTGCGCGCGGCCTTTTATCTCCGTCATTTGTCCGAAGGGAGGAACCGTGCATGGAAACCGGCGTGCCCGAACAAATCGCCGCCGCATTGCCGCCCAGCAGCATTGACGCCGAGCGCTCGGTGCTGGGCGCGATGCTTCAGGATTCCGGCGCGGCCACCCTTGCCTTTGAAACCCTCGTGGGAGCGGATTTCTACTCCGCCGAGCACAGGGAAATCTTCGAGGCCATGCGCGCCCTGCACATCGCCGGAAATCCCGTTGACCTTATGACCGTGGGCAACGAGCTGACCCGCCGCGGCACGCTGGACGGCGTGGGCGGCGCGCCCTATCTGTTGCAGGCCGTGCGCTTCGTACCCACCACCGCCAACACCCGCACCTACATCCAGATCGTGCAGGAGAAATCCACCCTGCGGCGGCTCATCGCGGCTGCGCAGACCATCCAGCGGCAGTGCTACGCCCAGTCCGACCAGCTCATGGACGTGCTGCACAATGCCGAGCGTCTCATCTTTGACATCGTGATGCGCCGCGCCGGGGCCGAAACGCTTGTACCCCTCAACAAGGTGCTGATGTCCACCTTTGACCAGATTGAGGAACTCAGCCGCCTCAAGGGACGTCTGGCGGGCGTGCCCACGGGCCTGTACGATCTGGACCGCATGCTCACCGGCCTGCACGGGGGCGAGCTGGTGCTGGTGGGCGCGCGGCCTGCCATGGGCAAGACCTCCATGGCGCTGGGGGTGACGCAGTTTGCAGCTACCAAGGCCAGGCGCTGCGTGGCCGTGTTCAGCATGGAGATGCCCAGCGAGCAGATCGGTCTGCGCCTTTTGTGCTCCGCCGCCAGCATCAACATGCAGCGCGTGCGCAGCGGTATGCTCTCCGACGACGAATGGGTGAAGATCGGCGATACCATCAACGACCTCTCCGCCTGCCGCATCTATATCGACGATACGCCCGGTCTGACCCCCTCGCAGCTTCGCAGCCGGTGCCGCCGGCTGATGATGGAGCAGGGGCTGGATCTGGTCGTGATTGATTACCTGGGGCTGATGGGCACCGACAAGCGCGTGGAGAACCGGCAGCTGGAGGTCAGCGAGATCAGCCGTCAGCTCAAGGCCATCGCATTGGAGCTGAAAATCCCCGTGCTGGCCTGTGCGCAGCTCAGCCGTGCGCCCGCTGCGCGCACCGACAAGCGCCCCATGCTCAGTGATCTGCGCGATTCCGGCAGCATTGAGCAGGATGCCGACGTGGTGCTCTTTCTGCACCGCGAGGGGTACTACGCCTCCGCCGGCGCGGAGGACGGGCCCAAGCCCGATGACAACGCGGGTGAGATCATCATCGCCAAACAGCGCAACGGCCCCGTGGGCGTGGTCAACGTGGAGTGGCAGGCGGAATTCGCCCGCTACACCAACCTGCCGGGCACGCGTGTGGCCATGTATGTGGATATTGATGCGTAAAGGAGCCTTATCATGTCCCAGCCAAATGTATGCGATCTTCTCAAGGGCCAGCGCTTCGAGGGCTTTCTTCTGGTGCGATCGTCCGAGCAGCGCACGGGCGGCAACGGCGCCAAGTACCTCGATCTGAACCTGGCCGACCGCACCGGCGAAGTCAACGCCAAGGTATGGGATGGAAACGTGCCTCCCCCCGCGCCCGGCAGCGTGGTCAAGGTGCGCGGCAGCACGCTGGAATACAACGGTCGCCTGCAGCTGCGCGTGGAGCGCATCCGCGCCATGACCCCCGCCGACGGGGTGGATCTCTCCGCCCTTACGCCTTGCGCGCCGGAGTCCTCCGACGCCATGCTGCGCGAGCTCTACGACGCGGTGGACGCCTTCCGAAGCCAGCCCCTGCGGGACCTGACCCGCGAGTTGCTGCGCCGATTCGATGAGAAGCTGCGCTACTACCCCGCCGCCCAGCGCATCCATCACGCCGAACGCGGGGGCCTTCTACACCATACCACCGGCATGCTGCGCACGGCGCGCGCGGTGGTGGGGGTCTATCCCTGGCTCAACGCCGACCTGCTCTACGCCGGGGTGATTCTGCACGACCTGTGCAAAACCGAAGAGCTGATCTCCGACGATCTTGGCGTGGTGCGCGATTACAGCCGCGAAGGGCTGCTGCTGGGGCATCTGGTGCTGGGGGTCGCGCGCATTCAGGAAGCTGCAAACGATCTGGGCATCTCCGGCGAGCCGGTGCTTCTGCTCGAGCACATGATGCTCAGCCACCACGGCGAGGCCGAATACGGCAGTCCGCGCAAGCCCATGTTTCCCGAAGCCGAGGTGCTGCACTGGGTCGATCTGCTCGACGCGCGCATGAACGAAATGGCCGCCGCCACGGCCAAGCTCAAGCCGGGAGTGTTTTCCGACAAGATCTGGTCGCTGGATCGCCGCCTCTATCATGCCGACTATGATGCCCTGACTTCTGATGAGGACAAAGGTTGACGGACTGCCCG
This sequence comes from uncultured Eubacteriales bacterium, assembly GCA_944349545.1. Classification (GTDB taxonomy): domain Bacteria; phylum Bacillota; class Clostridia; order Christensenellales; family Aristaeellaceae; genus Limiplasma. The sequence continues at coordinate 24,742 of CALVNG010000025.1, read as the reverse complement.
TAAAAATGTTACAATACCATGACAAATGAAATTCTCCCCCATCGCTGATCGTCTCTTTTTTGGACATGGACGGCGAAGGCCGTCAATTTGGAGGGAACAGTCATGAAACGCCTATGGAAACCCCTGCTCTGCCTGCTGCTGGCCGCGCTCACCCTGAGCGGCTGCGCCGGCCAGCCATCCAACACCGAGCAGTTCCCGGAAGTGACGCAGGCCCTGGGCCCCGCCACCCCGACTCCGGAGCCTATCGTGCTTGATTCGCAAGACGATCCGTCCACAGCGAATGGAGGCGGCGATTCCGGCGTGGCAGACCCTTCCGCCCCACAGAGCATTTTTGATACCAACCCCTACGACGTGGTGCTGGAGGACGGTTTTACCGAGCAGGACGCCCTCAACGAGGAAAACTATATTGATCCGGAGCTGGATGACGGCAGCGATCTTTACGTTCCGGAACCGACGGGCACCGTCTACCCCTACGCGGGCAGCACGCCCATTCCGTTGGACCCCGTCGACATGCCTACCCCCACGCCGCGTCCCGCGCTCAGCTTCACCTACGGCGATTACAGCGCGGCTTCCGTGGGCGTGAGTTTCAAGGCGCCCGCAGGCTGGCTGGTGGATGAGAGCCAGGCGCAGACCTTTATCCTGCGCGAGCCGGACGCCCAGATCAAGGACGGCCAGCAGTGCGTGATCACTATTACCTCCCAGGCCGTGACCTCCAACTACAATCAGAGCGATCTCGAGTCGCTGGTGAAGGAGCGTCTGGATGTCATCGGCGGAGCCAGCAACATAACCTCCTTCAAGCCCAGCTACACCGCTACCCGTTACATGATGGGCAGCCTGGGCGTCTATGCCAACTACACCGCCACCACCACCGACGGCGTGGAGATCGGCGGACGTATCCAGTATGTCTGCATCGACCGCACGCTCTACGGTCTTGAGATTCTCTTCCCCGAAGGCTTCCGTGGGGACTTCATCGACGTGTTCGGCGAGATCCGCGGCAGCATGAAAACCATGTATTGATCCACCCAACGGGGCCGGAAGCGTGCACACCCACGCCCGGCCCCGTTTATTTGACCGCGGGTCCAATATGTGCTATAATAATAAACCGCATACGGCATAGCGGCGGGCCGCGCCCTTCTGGGCCGCTACCCGCCTCCGATTCGATACAGAAAGGCTGATACGATGTCCGGACACAGCAAATGGGCTAACATCAAAATCAAGAAAGGCAAGACGGACGCTCTTCGCGGCAAGATTTTTACCAAGATCGGGCGTGAAATCGCCATCGCCGTGCGTGAGGGCGGCAGCAACCCGGACAGCAACTCCAAGCTGCGCGACGTCATCGCCAAGGCCAAGAGCAACAATATGCCCAACGACAACATCCAGCGCTCCATCAAAAAAGCCGCGGGTGAGCTGGGCAATGTGGATTACGAGGAGATCACCTACGAGGGCTATGCCCCCGGCGGCGTGGCCGTGATCGTGGAAACCATCACCGACAGCCGCAACCGCACCGCCAGCGACGTGCGCCACTGCTTTGCCAAAAACGGCGGCTCCCTGGGCGTGACGGGCAGCGTCAGCTTCATGTTCGACAAAAAGGGTGTGCTGGTCATCGAGCGCACCCCTGATTCCGACGAGGATGAAATGATGATGACCGTGCTGGACGCGGGCGCCGAGGACATGCAGACCATGGACGACGCCTTTGAGGTCACCACCGATCCCAACGAGTTCTCCGCCGTGCGCGAAAAGCTGGAGGCCCAGGGTCTTACCTTCCTCAGCGCAGAGGTGCAGATGATCCCGCAGAACACCGTGGTACCCGCCGACGAGGACACCCTGCAAAAGGTGCAGAAGCTGCTGGAGATGCTGGAGGATAACGACGACGTGCAAAACGTCTGGCACAATGCCGAGCTGCCCGAAGAGCCGGACGAGGAATGAGTTTGCGCAAATACGGCCCGCGATTCCATTGCGAATCGCGGGCCATATTTTCTTGCCGCTGTTTTTTGCGCCGTCTTTGCCGCGCGCCTTTTCCTGCCGGCGGGGCCAGATGAACCGCCTGACGCGCCTGTGCCGGGCCACCTGTGTTCCGGCTTCTGTGCATCCCGGCTATTCCACCACGTCGAAGCTCTGGCTCTCCAGGAACTCGCTGAGCACCTGACGGCTGTATTCAAAATCCACCTGCCGCGTGGCCATGCCCGCGTAGGTAATCGGTTCCATGGCCTCCTCCGGCGGCATCTGGATGCCCTCCGGCTCCACGCCGCGCAGCTCCAGCGCATAGCCCGCCGCCTCAAGAAGATCCGCCATGCTCATGTTGGTGGTCACGACGTTTTCCGATACGGCAGTCAACAGCTGCAGCGCGTCATCCAGCGAGGCCTGGGCATACTTGCCCGCCAGCGTGCTCAAAACCGTGCGGATGCGCCGGGTGCGGCCCGAATCGCCATCGCCGCCCACCTTGCGGATGCGCATGTAGATCACCGCCGCGTGCCCGGTGAACAGATAGGTGCCCGCCTTATCCATGCTGGGGGTGGTCGCGTCGCGGGCGATGCGGTAGCGGTTGAGGTAATCGGCCTCCGCGTCCGTTACGGTGATATACACGCCGCCCATGGCGTCGATGATGGTCTGTACGTTATCCATGCTGAAGATGATGTATTTGTCCACCTTGGCGCCAAAATGCGTGCTGACGGTTTCGCACAGGGCTTCCGGCCCGTAGTTTTTGGCGATGTAGGTGAAGCGCCCGATGCCTCCGTCCGGCCGCTTGACCAGCATTTCGCGCGTAAAGGTGGTCAGCATCACCCGCTTGGCATCCACATCCAGCGTGACCATGAGCACGCCGTCGGTGTTGCCAAGGTTGCTGGCACTACCCTGCCAGGTGTCCACGCAGGCCATCAGGTAGTGGTACTGACCTGCGCGCGGCTCCGGCAGCGTATCGTAATCCAGGGGATAGATCTCGCGCGGCGTCTCCGCCAGCGCGCTCACTGTGCTCATCATCAGCAACACCGCCGCCAGCCAGCATACCATCCGCTTCGCCATCTGCGCCTCCTCCGGCCGCCGGGAACGGCCCTGCTCTTTTGTTTGGACGAAAAAAACCCGTATGGGGGCGCGGACGCGCAGCCCGCGAAACCCACCATACAAGGTATACGCGCCCGAAGCGGAAAACCCTGCTTTTCCCGGGCAAAATGTTACATGTTTGTTAACGCTTGCTCAGCAGCTCCAGCAGCTTGTTGCTGCGGCTGAGGAAGGCCGTGACCTCCTCCTTCTCCAGGGGGCGGGTGCTCATGCGCGCCAGGTCGTAGAGCTGAGCGGCAATCAGGTCGCGGGTCTCCTCGTCCGCTTCGCCGCTGATGAGGTTCCTGACCACGGGGTTGGCGGCATTGAGCACCAGCGTATGGGTTTCGGGCAGCTTGAAGTCCTGGCCGTAGATGCGGCTCATCTCGCTGAAGCGGCGGCCCTGTTCCTCCTGGGTGAGCATGGCGGGCAGGCTTTCATCCTTGAGGGAGGCCAGCCTGACGGTCAGCTCCTCCTTGCCGGTAGCCCTGTGGAGCACGTCAGCCAGCTTCTTCTCGTCCTCCTCGCTCTGCTTCTTTTCGTCCTCGGACATTTCCTTCTGGAAGGTCTGGCTGTCGGCGTCCACGCGGGCAAAGGTCAGGCCCTCGACCCCGGCGGAATATTCCATAAAGCTCAGGAAATTGAGGTCGATCAGCGCATCCATCACCACCACGTCAATGTCCTCGGCATCATACATGGCCACGCTGGCGCTCTGGCGGGTGGGGTCGTTGGTGTAGATCACCTTTTTGCCGCCGAGCTTTCCCTCATTCTTGGAGAGGTATTCATTGAGCGTCAGATATTCGCCCTTGGTGGTCTTGTAGAGCAAGGTGTCCTTCACCTGGTCAAAGAACTTGCTGTCGCGCATGCAGCCGTACTTGACGAAGGGATGGATGTCGTCCCAGTACTTCTGGTAGTTGTCGCGCTCGGTGTTGAACAGGCCGGTGAGCTTGTCCGCCACCTTGCGGGTGATATAGGCGGACAGCTTTTTCACATACCCGTCGTTTTGCAGGAAGCTGCGGCTTACGTTGAGCGGCAGGTCGGGGCAGTCGATGACGCCCTTGAGCAGCATCAGGAACTCAGGGATGACCTCCTTGATGTTGTCAGCCACGAACACCTGGCCGCTGAACAGCTTGATTTCGCCCTCGCGGGTGCCGAAGTCGTTGGTCAGCTTGGGGAAGTAAAGGATGCCCTTGAGGTTGAAGGGATAGTCCACGTTCAGGTGAACATAGAACAGCGGGTCCTCGAAGGTATGGAACACATCGCGGTAGAACTTCTTGTATTCCTCGTCGGTGCAGTCCCTGGGGGCCTTGAGCCACAGGGCGGGGGTATCGTTGATCAGCTCCGGCCCCTTGGGCTCCTTGCTTTCCGCGGCCTCCTCGCCTTCCTTGGCGGGCTCCTCCTTCCTGACCACGTCAAAGTACACGGGCGTAGCCATGAAGCCGCAGTAGCGGCGGAGCACCTCGCGCACGCGGTATTCCTGCAGGAAGTCCTTTTCCTCCTCGCTGATGTGCAGAATCACATCCGTGCCGCGCCGGGTACGGCTGCCGTCCTCCATGGCGAAGGCCATGCCGTCCTCGCTGGTCCATTTGACGGGGACCGCGCCCTCCGCGCCGCTGAGGGTTTCGATGGTCACGCGGTCGGCCACCATGAACGCCGAATAGAAGCCCAGGCCGAAGTGACCGATGATGCCGCCCTTCTCGTCGCCCTCATAGTTTTTGAGGAACTCCTCCGCGCCGGAGAAGGCCACCTGATTGATGTACTTTTCCACCTCGTCGGCGGTCATACCGATGCCGTTGTCGCTGAAGGAAAGCTCGCCCTTCTCCGCGTCCAGCGTCACCGTCACCCGCCAGTCCTCCTCCGCTCCGGGAGAAAGCATCTTCTGCTTGGTGATGGCGTCGCAGCCGTTGGAAACCATCTCGCGGATAAAGATGTCCTTGTCGGAATACAGCCACCGCTTGATGATCGGCATAATGTTCTGCGCATGGATGGAAATATTGCCCTGTTGACTGGTCATGCTTTTGCCTCCTGAAAAAACCGGCCCGCGGCCGGGCCCAAATGCTGTCGCGCGGGCGCAAGGCGCTCCGCGGCTTCTATTGTAGCAGAGCAGGAGGGAAAAAGCAATAAAAAATTAGCACTCATCTGAAATGAGTGCTAACAAATTTCCGCTCAACGGGTTCCTCCGCCGCTTTTCGGTCAAACGCGGCTTCAAAGCGCCGCACCTGCGCCTCATCCACCGCCCTGAGCAGACGGATGGCGCCAGCTGTCATCCCTTCTTCAAAAAGCTGCTGCGCCCGCCTGCGCGCAAAGACGAATCCTATCGGGTTTTGTCTTTCCATCGTGGTTCCCTCCTTTTATGATGGACAAATCGCCACGAGCATTGATCCATCCTCAGCATACGCGGTCATTCGCGCTTTTGCAATGACAGTGTTTGTCGAAAGGTGTCAGGCTGGCATAGATTTGCGGTTTTTTCCGCGGTTTGCCTCCGGACGTGCAGTATGGTATAATCCGGCTGTATGCAGGCCGGCGCTCCTGACCGCCGCAGCGGGATGAGGCCGGGCGAAAGGGGCTGTATGATTTCATGCCATCTTCAGTAGATACGACACAAATCACCCGTTTTTTCTCCTCTCTCACGCTGGAAAAGCTCCCTCCCGCCATTCTCACCTTCATCATCGCCTACGTGGCCTCCCGCGTCGTCCTCAAGGTGGCGGACAAGCTGTTCGCCCGTTCCAAACTGGAGAAGACGATCGCAAAGTTCCTGCGCTCCGCCCTGCGCATTCTGATGTGGGCGCTGATCTTTTTGATTGTGGCAGGCTCGCTGGGCATCGACGTAAGCTCCATGGTCGCGCTGCTGAGCGTGGCGTCCCTGGCTGTAACGCTGGCGGTGCAGGGCGCACTGTCCAACCTGGCGAGCGGCATCATGCTGCTGTCCACCCGTCCCTTTCGCGTGGGCGATTTCGTGGAGGTGGGCACGGTTTCCGGGACCGTGCAGGAGATCGGCATGACCTACACCACGCTGGTCACGCCCGACCAGAAGGAGATCTTCGTGCCCAACAGCGAGGTGGCCGCCGCCAAGATCATCAACTATACCGCCGTTTCCAACCGCCGGGTGGATCTGACATTCACCGCCTCCTATGACAACGCGGCAGAGACCGTCAAGGCCGCGCTGCTCAAGGCCGCCGACCTGCCGCAGGTGCACGGGGACCCCGCGCCCTTCGCCGCCGTCAACCGCTACGGCGACAGCGCCATCGAATACGTATTGCGGGTGTGGACCTCCGCCGCTGATTACTGGGACGTGTATTTCGCCATCGTGGAAAACGTGCGGGCGCGCTTTGAGGAAGCCGGCATCTCCATGACCTATCCGCACCTGAACGTGCATCTGGATGCCGCGCCGCCCGCTGCGAAGGACGGGACCTGAGGCCGGAACATGCGAAAAGGGGAGGACCCTCGCGCAAGGCGCGCGGGTCCTCCCCTTTTGTGCCCCAGATGTCACTGTTCAAAAACGCTTTCTTCCCCGCCCTCGCAGGTCATGGCGCGGAAAGCGCAGGTGGAAAGGTCGGCCTCCAGCCGGGCCCGGCTTCCGTCCCGCTCCCAGGAAAGGGTCAGACGGTCCGGGGCGGGCTGCTCCACGGTCAGCGCGCCGCCCTCGAAGGCGTTGCACGCGTTGCGCATGCGCAGAAGCCGCAGCTGGTCCCGCACCACGGGGCGTTCCAGCCCTGCTGCGATGTCCTGAGCGGTCAGGTTGGTGCGGTTGATCTCCTTGTGCCCGGCTTCACCGCCGCGGGCCACCGCCTCCAGATCGTTCTTTCCGGCAAACAGGTCCAGATACCACACCTGCGGCTTGCCCGGCATGAACAGCTGCAGCGCGCGCGCCAGAAGCATCTTGCGGTCATCCGCCCCCAGGGCGCTGTAATAGGTGGCGTTCACCTGATAGTACAGGTTCTTCTGCCCGTGAAGGCTCTTGACCAGCCCTCCGCGCGATACCACCAGGTCGATCAGCGCCTGGATGCGCTCCATGGGCAAAAGGCCCTTGAGGTCCAGCAGCGGGATGCCGTCATGGCAGCCCAGCATGTTTACCGTGCGGATGCCCTCATCCCGCACCTCCTGCGCCCAACGGGCCAGGAAGCTGCCGGTATGGTTCTCGATGGCGTCGATCACCAGGCCCGGCAGGAAGAAGTCATAGGTCATGTAACCCTTCCGGGCGAGCGTGCGATAGGCGCCCTCGGCATAGCTGGCGTGGATTTCCGGCAGGAGCCTGAGTCCCAGCGGCTCCGCCATTTTACGGATTTCCTCCAGCAGCTCCCAGGTTTCCGGCTCGTTCATGAAGTTGCGGCGGCCCGGCTCCTTGGGCGCGTAGGCGAAGGCGTCCAGGCGCACGATGGCCGCTCCGTATCCTGCCAGCTTTTTCAGCGTTTCCCGGTAATAGTCCCATACCAGGGGCGATTTCAGGTTGAGATCCATCTGCCCCAGGTAGCGGCAGCGCGCTTCCACAGCCTGCACCGCGGTCTCCCGGCAGCTTTCAAAGCCGGTGAAGTCAGCCCCGCCGGGGCCCTTGCCCGCCTGCGTCGCCGCGTTGATGCGGTCGACCAGCACGCTTGCCTGCGCATATTGCAGGCCGCACACGCCCATCAGGTCCTGCGCGTCCATCACCGGATAGCGCACCTCCTGATAGAAGGTGTTCCAGTAGGGCTTCTTGCTGCCGTCGGGCATGCGCACCATCAGGATGGGCAGGCCGGGCTTGCGGAAGAACATCTCCTTGATCAGCGCCGGGTCAGGCTGGATATAACCCTCCGGAGTCATCTCACCCTTGCCCTCCCAGAAGCGGTTCCAGTCGATGAAAAAGTCGCGGTAGGGCGATTCCTCGCCCCGCGCCAGCAGGTCCTGAAACTGCGGGCTGAGCACAGAGAGGTGGTTGAGCACGAAGTCCAGCTTCAGGTCCAGCCCCAGCTCCCCCACGCGCGCCAGGCTGTCCTCATCGGCCAGCAGGCGGTTGAGGTCGTAGCTGGCCACGGAGAATCCGCGGTCCAGGTCGCTGTTGAACAGGCTGGGCAAAAGATAAAAAGACCGAAACGCGTCCCGGCATTCGGGCCGGGCCAGAAAGTCCGCCTCCGCCGCCAGGCTTCCTCCCAGGCTGTCGGGATAGGCGTTGAGCATCGCGCCCTGATTCATAGCGTTCCCTCCTCACGCCTGCGCCATCAGGCAGGCATACTGCTCGTAGGTCATCAGCTCGCCGGACTTGGAAAGGATGATCCGGGCCTTGTGGGCCTGTGCCCTGAGCATCTGCTGTTCCAGCTCCAGCACCATGGTGGTGAAGGGGCTGTCCGCCCGGCCGTCGCGGTTGCGCGCCTGGCGGTGCGCCAGGGTTTCCGCGGGCGTGCTGTTGAGCAGCACGGGAATATCGACGCCCTCGTACCGGTCCGAGTTTCCGTGTGTCCATTCAATCACCAGCACGCGCTTGCCGGTCATGTCCACCGCGTCGTACCACAGCTCCTCCGGGGTGCGGCCCATGCGCTTGAGATACAGCGTGGGCGCGCCCTGCTTGAAATCGCTTACGATATGACCCACCTGGTCAAAGTCGATTTCCTTCTCCGTGCCCAGGTAGCCGCGCAGGGCGTTTTTGCCCGCCTGCTGGTAGGTGGCCAGCCAGGGGTAGCGGGCGACGTTCTCCGGGGCGGCGTCGCCGTCCTCGGGCCAGAGCGCCCGCAGCGCCTGCGCCTGTTCGCCGCGGTAAATCCCGTTGACGACCAGCCCTTTCAGCCCGCCGTCACGAAACACGCGGCGGCGCTCGGCGTCGTTCTGCTCGGGATAGCGGCGGGGATAGTTGTCGCCCGACAGGGTGTACGCCCCCACGCCCTCTGCGTTGAGGTAATAGGAAATCAGCGAGGCGATCTCCGATTTGCCCACGCCCGAGCCTCCGCAGACCGTCACCACGGCGCGGCCGCTGGGGCTTTCCCCCAGCTGCCGGACCAGCAGTTCCCTCAGTGCGGGATAGATGGTCCTGGCCTTATGGATATGTTCCTCCGTAATGCAGATTTTGTCACCCGGCATGTCGCCCTGCGCGATCGTGCCCGAAAGCGCCGGCTCCTGCCATGGCGCGGTCAACCTGTCCAAGTCCGTCATCTGCCATTCCTCCGGTCGTTCAGTGGGATTGGGTCATAAAGCGGAAAGCCGGCTCCAGCATCCCGTCCCAGAAGGGAATGTCGTGCTGGCCTTCGCCCTCCAGATAGGTCAGAGGCAGGTCCTCCTTGCGGGCAAAGTCCGCAAAGCGGCTGCACATATCGTATACGAGCGCATCCTGCCGTCCGCAGCACAGGAACATGGGCGGCAGCGCCTCGCCCCGCTCCCTGGCCTTGAGCAGGCTGTAGCGGGGATTCATCCAGGATTCCCGGTAGCTTGCCTCATCGCCCATCCAGGCCGTAAACAGCTGGCTGGGCAGCGAGCCGTCCCGGTCGCTGAGCAGGTCGGTCACGTCGATGGCGGGCGAGAGCATCACGATTTTGGAAAACGTATCCTGCCAGCGCAAGCCGTTGGTGCACGCGCCGTAGCCGCCCATGGAGATGCCGCCGATCCACGTATCCTCCCGCCGGGCGGACAGGCAGGGCAGCATGCGCCGCGTGACGCGCACCAGCTCGTCCCCCACATAGCTGCTGAACAGCGCGCAGCGTTCGGGATGGTCGGTGTAGAAGGAATTTTCGCCGTCGGGAATGATGACGGCCACCCCATACTCGGCCGAGAAGCGCCGAAGGGGCAGAAGCGTAGCCATCTCCTCGGCATTGGCGGAATAGCCGGGCAGGAAGTACAGCGTGGGATAGGGAGCCGGCGTGTCCTCGTAGCCGTCGTGGAAGGGCAGAAACGCGTGCGCGGTCACCCCGCGCCCCAGCATTTGAGACTTGAAGCTGATCCGAAGGTACATCTCACTTGCCTCCCTTCGCCGTGAGGAATTCGCACAACGGCGTCATGGCATGCTTCCAGAACACATGGTCATGACCGCCCTCGCTTTCGTAATAGGTCATGGGCGCACCCGCCGCCTGCATGCGGCGCGCGAAATCGCGCCCCGCCTCGTACACCAGCGCGTCGCCCGTGCCGCAGGCCAAAAACAGCTGCGGCATGGTATCCGGCTTCTGAAGGGCCTTGCGCGCCGCGGCCTCGTAATCGCGGTAGGACCCATGGTAGCGCGACGGGCTGCCCAGCAGGGCCAGCAGCGACTCCCTGTGCAGGGGACTTCCGGGCTGCATCTGTCCGTTTTCGGGATACATGCCCAGCGCGGGCGAGAGCATGCCGATCTTGCTGAACGTATCGCTGTAGCGAAGGCCGTTGATCAGCGCGCCATAGCCGCCCATGGAGATGCCGGCGATGAACGTGTCCTCCCGCCGACGGGACAGGGGGAGCAGCTTTCGCGTCACCTCGACGATCTCCTCTCCCACGTAGCGGCTGTAGTAGGCGTTGCGCTTCCTGTCATCCACGTAGAAGGAGTTGTCGCCGTCGATCATCACGATGGCGAGGCCATGCGCCGCGGCATACAGAGCGAAGTTGGTAAAGGTGGCCGTTTCCAGCGCTCCGCCGGAGTACCCGTGCAAAAAGTACAGCGTGCGGTAGGGCGGGGTCACGTCGTTCCAGTCATTGTAGTCGGGGAGGAACACGCGCGGATAGACGCTGCGCATCAGCATATCCGAACGAAAGTTCAGATGGAGGTTCGCCATGGGAAAATCACCTCTTGCTGCGTTATTTCCGGTTTGACTTATCCCAAAAAAAAGGTATTATAGTGGACAGGAACCAAACCAAGGAGGAATGGCAATGGCTACGCTTAAGGACGTTGCCCAGCGCGCGGGCGTCACGGTCACGACCGTCTCACGCATGCTCAACGACCGTGCCCGTATCAGCGAGAAAACCCGCCTTCGCATTCAGGCCGCCATGGAGGAGCTGGACTATCACCCCAACGAGCTGGCCCGGTCGCTGGCCAAGAAAAACAGCCACTTTATCGGCCTGATCGTGCCTTCGGCGGACAATTTCTTTTTCAGCTGCGTCATCGCCAGCGTGGAGCGTCACGCCAGCGCCAGCGGCTACAAGCTGCTCCTTTGCGTATCCAACCATGAAATTCAAAAGGAAAAAGAATTCTTCAGCATGCTACTGGGCAACAAGGTGGCCGGTATCATCCTGGCCAGCCACACCCAGAACCTGGAGGAATTTGCGGATGTGGACGCGCCCGTCATCACCATCGACCGCACGGTCAGCCCCCGCATCCCCTCCGCCTGCGCGGACAACTACTATGGCGGCTGCATCGCCGCCGAGCATCTGATCGCGCGCGGCTGTCGCCGGCTTTTGTACGTCAGCGGCAGCGCGCACCTGGACATGGACGCCAACAAGCGCTACCTGGGATTTCAGGATGCGTGCCGTCGGCTGGACGTACCTAGGCCCAGCGCCGTGGACGCGGCCGAGCGGCAGTTCGTGCGCATGGACTATCAGGAAACGGTGGCGTCCATCTTCCGCAACCACCCTGATGTGGACGGCATTCTCTGCTCCAACGACGTAATCGCCGCCGAAATCATTCAGTATTGCCGCCGGCATGAGATCGACATCCCCGGCCGGCTGAAGCTGATCGGTTACGACGACACGCGCCTTGCGTCGCTGTGCTCGCCGCAGCTGACCACGATTCATCAGCCGGTGGAGGACATCTGCCGCTACGCGGTGGAAAGCATCATTCACGCCTCCAGCGGACGGGTCGTGCCCACATGCGCGGTCTTCCCCGTCACGCTGGTTGAACGCGAAACCACCTGACGGCGCCGGATCAGCCCTTGACGCTGCCCTGCACCACGCCCTCCAGGATCTGCTTCTGGCCGGCCAGATAGAAGGCCAACATGGGCAAAATGCTCATCACCAGGCCCGCCATCATGGGGGCGTAGTCATTGGAATACTGCGCGCAGAACACGCGGATCATCATGGGCAGCGTGCGCATTTCCTGCGTGTTCAAAAACAGGCTGGAAAGCAGGTAGTCGTTCCATACGCCCATGGCCACAAATACCAGCAGCGTCACCTGGATGGGGGTGAGCATGGGCATGATGATGTTGAAGAACAGCTTGGTGCTGCTGCAACCGTCGATGAGGGCCGCCTCGTCGATCTCCTTGGGGATGGAGTTGAGGAAGCCGCGCACCAGGAAGATGGAAAAGCAGATATTCAGGCCCAGGCCGATGTAGATGACCGGGATCAGGCTGTTGTTCATGCCCAGCTGGGAGGCGTAGATCTTCACCAGCGGGATCATGTAGGCCTGGAAGGGCGCGCACATGGAAGCCAGCATCAGATAGTACACGGTGGCCACAAACTTGTGCTTCACGCGGCTGACGGCGTAGGCCGCCATGGCGCCCAGGAGCGACACCAGCACGCACACGCTGACGGTGATGACCAGCGAATTGCGCAAGGACGTCAGAAAGTGCATCTGACCAAAGGCATAGCTGTAATTGCCCCACTGGAGCACAGTCGGCAGGCTGAAGGGATTGCTGGTAAACTCGCCCGTGGTTTTGACGGAGTTGATGGCCACCAGCACCAGCGGAAACAGATAAAACACCGTCGCCACCAGAGCCAGCACCAGCAGCACCGCGCCGGCATAGCGCTTTTGCTTCATCACATCTGCACCTCCCGCTTTGACGTGAAGTAGGCCTGGCACACGGAGATCAGCGCCACGATGACAAACAGCACCACCGCCTGCGCCTGTGCGTTGCCGAACTTGAGGCTGACGAACGCCGTGTTGTAGATGCGGAAGGCGATCATCTCGGTGGTGTTGAAGGGGCCGCCGTCGGTCAGGGTCATGTTGACTTCAAAGACCATGAACGAGCGCACGATGGCCAAGAACAGGCAGATCGTCAGCGAGGAACGGATCATGGGCAGACGCACGTTGCGCAGCACCGACCAGGAGCTGGCGCCGTCCACGCGCGCGGCCTCCACCAGCTCCGCGGGCACGTTGGTAAAGCCTGCCACGTAGATGATCATCAGATAGGCGCTGAGCTGCCAGGACGATACGATGATCAGCGCGATCATCGCCTTGGTCGGGTCGGAGAGCATGGAGGTGCTCAGCGCCTGAATGCCCAGGCTGATGCCAATGGCGGTAAAGCCGTAGTTGAAGATATATTTCCAGATGTAACCCATGGCCACGCCGCCGATAACGTTCGGTACGAAAATGGCGGTGCGGAACAGGTTGCGTCCCTTGAGCGCACTGGTGAGCAGCAGGCCCAGAGCGATGCCCAGCACATTGCTGAGCGCCACGGTACCGATGGTATAGATTGCCGTGCGGCCGAGAGATTGCAAGAACTTGGCGTTGGAGAAAATCTTGATATAATTTTGCAGGCCGATAAATTCATAATTATTGCCGATGCCGTCCCACTGGACAAAGGAAATCCAGATGCCGTAGAGGAACGGGATCACCATGGTCGTCAGCCAAACGAACATCGCCGGCACAAAAAACAGCAGAATCAGCTTCCAAACATCCCGCTTCTGGGCGCTTAGCATGCGCTTCTCCCCCTTTCTTCAAAACAGGGACGGACAGGACCTATGCCCACAGGCCCCGTCCGCCCATTGTCATGCCTTAGATATCCTGGAAGTACGCCTCGATCTCGGAGGCCAACGTGGCGCGGTCCATCTGGCCGGCAAGATAAGCCTGCATGTAGGGTCCGATGATCAGCCAGAAATCGCTGGGCGCTTCGCACAGGAAGGTGCTGATGTCCAGGATCTTGCCAGCGTTGAGGTATTCCTGGGTGGACACGGCCAGCGGGTTTTCGTTGACCACGTTCACCTCGTCAAAGGGCAGCGTGGAGCCGATCTGGGTTACCATGAACTCCTTGCCCTCGTCGCTCAGGGCCAGCCACTTGGCCAGCTCCACGCCGGCGGCCTGCTGCTCGGGAGTGCTTTGGTAAGTGTCCACGCAATAGGCCTTCGGGCAGGAGCCCAAAATCATGCTGTTGCGGGGGTCGGTCTCGTCGTTTGTCAGGGGCAGGGGCATGATGGCCAGCTCGTCGCGATCGGCAAAGGTCTGGATCTGCAGCCAGTTCCAGTCGCCCTGGAACATGGTGGCCGTCTTGCCGGTGGCCAGCATCTCCAGGTCGCCCTCCTGGGTATCGGCCAGAGGATCGGCGTCGTTGATGTTATACTGCTTGAGAATGTCGAACACGTCCATCAGGTTGTTGAAATGCTCGTTCTCAATCAGCTTGGTTTCGCCGGTGTAGAGACCCTTGAGGATGGAGCGCTGGGTTTCCTTGTCGCCCAGCCACTCGGAGAACAGCTGGCAGCCCAGATAGTGGGAGCCCAGGGCCCAGTCCGCGCTGAACACCACGGTGGCGGGAATACCAGCAGCCTCAAAGGCGTCAAAGAAGGCAACCAGCTTGTCCACGGTGTTGACGGTGCTCACATCGAAGTCCTCGCCGTGCACCTGGGCCACCAGGTCCTTGTTGTAGAGCAGCGCGAAGCCCTGATAGCTGGAGGGGATGCCGTAGATGGCGTCGGAGCCTTCCTTCTGGCAGAACTCCCAGCCGCTGAGCACATGGCTCATCCACTCGGTATCGCTCTGGTTGAAATTGTACATATAATCGCTGTAGTTGAGAATCTGGCCCACGTCCAGCAGCGACACGGTGGGAGCGGTGCCGGCGGAATATAGCGCCAGCCAGGCGGCCAGCTGATCGTCGCCGCAGGGATAGTAGTTCACGGTGATGCCGGGATGCTGCGCCATGAACTCGTCGAGCAGGGCGATGGTCTCATCGTCCACGCCTGCCTGGGTGGAATAGAAGGAGATGGTCACGGGTGCCTGGGCACTTTCCGCCCCGGCGGCCGTCATGGTCAGCAGCATCGCAGCCGCCATCAGGAGCGCAGCCAGTTTCTTAAGCATGTTTGGGTCTCCCTTTCGATTCAAATTTCCGTTCCTTACGGATTGAGACAAGTATACCATCCGCTTTCAAAAATGTCAATCGTTTGACATTATAAAATGGATAAAAAGTTCTGATAGAAGTCGAATATTCCATTTATAATCGGCGAAATATCCAAAAATCTATGATAAACTTCTTTTTTCTTTCCATCGCTAATATAAACGCTTGTCTTTTTTGAGCCTATCCTTTGGACATATCAGGCGCTGGGCTTTAGGCTCTGCGCCAAGCTGTTATTTGAATTTCTTATGCCACAGCCGTATATACCATCCCTGCCGTGCCCCAGCGCGCCCGAAGCGCACGACCGCCGGGCGCGTTGGGCTCTTCGACGGCCTCTCCAAGAATTCTCCCGTCCAGCAACCTCTTGCACAGGCCGATCATGTCCAGCGCTATCTGCATGCGCGGCGGGTTATACGACGGGGTTCCCGGCGTTCCCGCCTGGCCGCAGTGTCCGCCGCGCCATTCCGCATCCGCATAGATCTGCGTCCGCCGCACAAAGCGCTCCAGCGACGAGCAGTAGGCCGATACGCTTGACGCCCCCGGCAGGGTCATCAGCACGATGTCGCCGCTGCCGATTGCGTCGCCTGTGAACAGCTCCTTCCATTCCGGTACGCCAAAGGCGCAGGAACCCGGCGTATGCCCCGGCAGCTGCAGCGCCTCCAGCCGTATGCCTCCTGCATCAAACCCCTCTCCGTCCCGGAAAAAACGTACGCGCTCCGACCGGAGAAGAGGCACCCCGAAACGGCGGCAGAGCGGCTCCGAACCCGCCAGAATTTCCCGGTCATCCTCGCAGAGCCACACACGGTCAAATTCACCCGCTGCCGCAAAGTGGTCCGGATGTGCGTGGGTCAGGAGCAGCTCCACTGCAAGGCCGGTCACGGAGCGGATCTGCGGCATCAGCGGGGGCAGCCCCATCCCCGTATCGATCATATACGCACGATTGTGTCCGACGACAAGGTAAGCTGTGCAGTCCGCCTCGTCATTCAGCCGCCACAGCCCCTCTCGCAGCTTTTCCATGTCCATCCTCCATTCACTGGAACAGCAGCGGCAGGAAATCGCGGGCGCACTCCCGCCAAACCTGCCACTCGTGCGCGCCGGCATACAGCTTGCGCGTCACGCTGACGCCCTTGCTTTCCAGCAGCCGGTCGTCCTCCTCAAAAACGGGGAAAAACTCGTCACGCTCTCCCATGGCGCGAAAAAACACGCGGTAGTTGCGTGCAAACGCATCCGGGGCGTCCAAGGCCTTCAGATGCGGCTGCTCGTTCTCCCACAGCATGCGCAAGAATCCGCTGAACAGACCCACATAGCCGAACAACTCCGGATGCGTCATTGAAGCCGCGCTGGCGTGCATACTGCCCATGGACAGGCCCGCCACCGCGCGGTTCCACTTCCCCTCCAGCGTTGGATACACGCTTTCTGCGTAGGGAATCAAATCCTTTACAAGCACCTGTGGAAACGCGCTGGTGCTCACCCCGTCATCCAGCTGTACCATACCGTTGCCCATGACAATGCGCATGGGCTTTGCCAGCCCCTGATGCAGCAGGTTGTCCATGATGAAGTTTACCCGCCCCTGATAGACCCAGCCAGTTTCGTTTTCGCCCAGGCCATGCTGCAGGTAGAGAACGGGCAAGGACCGGCCCTCGCTGCCCGGCGGACAATAGACGAGGCAGCTTTCGGTTCGCCCCGTCACCGTCGAGGGATAATAATGGCGCGTCACGGATCCATGCGGCACATCCTGCAGCTGATAAAATCCGTCGCCCTCAAAGGGCACGTCCAGAAAGTTAATGGTGCGCGAGCATCCAAAACCGATGGGCAGCTGTGGCAGCAGGACCGTTTCCCCGTCCATGAGGATATCCACATAGCGAAATCCACCTTCCAGTTTCAGCGTGCCATGCCAGCGTCCATCCTCCCCCTGTTCAAGGGGCCAGCAGGGGCCTCCCGGCAGACTGACCGACAGGCTGTTTGCCCTGGGAGCGTTCAGGCAAAATCTCGTTCGCCCGTCCTGGTCAAAAAAGACGCCGTCCTCCGACGGAATCAGCTGAAACGCCGTCGCTTGCTGGAAATAGGTATCTTGCTTCATCTGTGATCCCCGCCTTTCATCAAAACTGGATCTTAGTTCTTTGAGGCCTAGTATATTGAAGAGAATTCGCATTGTCAAGCGGATGACATTTTCTTTCTTGCCCAAGATATACATAAAAGCGGCGGTACCTTTTCCGCCGCTTTGCATCCCAAAAGGAATTCCTTCTGTACCAGCCGGTTCCGGTCATTCATGTCCGCCGTCGCAGAATTCATCCTCGCATACATTATCGCTTACTTCCATGGAACGGACGCGATTCTTCATACGCGCCTCCTCTACCTGCGCCGAGAGCAACTCCTTCACCTTCATGCTGTTTTTCACATGCTGGATTTTAAGCGTTGGCGAGGTGGCGTCCGACGTGTGCAGCACGATGGAGCCCACGCCAAACAGCCGGTCCAGCAGGGACTCCTGGGTGGACAAATCCCGTACACGGAACAGCCGAAGTTCCTCCTCGCGGACGTTAAGCAAGCCGCTCTTCACAAGCAGGCGGCTCTCGGTCAGCTCGTAACGAGTAAAGGAGATCGCCATGCCAAAAATGCGCTTTCTGTCTTTCCACAGCAGCGGTTCAGAGACAATTTCCACCGCGATTTCACCGTTTCTCATTCGTATTTCCTTTCTTTCAGACGCTTTCCTTTCCATGCCGTCACCCGTTTCCTATTGTAGCATATCCAAGGGGTTTGTCAATCCGGACAGAGTCCGCTAGCGAGCGGACGCGGCGCCATTGATGGCGCCTATCCCCCAGCCTGGCGCCGGCTAATGCCCCTACCGTCTGTTTCAAGTACAAAAAAGAGCTTCGATACTGATACAATACCGAAGCCCTTTGGTGGCTCCCTACAGGAATTGGGATACAATTTACGCTGCACAAACGGGTACATGATTACATATATCCGTAGAATTCTTTGCCGCTCCTTGTTGCCTTGACTTTTGTGCACTTGGACACGCGTTATGCTTGATCGCCCTCATCGAACGGATCGCCGCACTCAGGGCAGAATTTCGGCGGGTGCATCGGGTCGGCAGGTTGCCAGCCGCACTTATCGCAGCGATAGACCGGCGCGCCTGCCGGACGCTTCGCGCCACATTCGGAGCAGAACTTGCCGGCATTGACCGCGCCGCAGGCACAAGTCCAGCCGGTCGCCGCTTTGGGCTCGGGCTTTCTCGAGCCACATTCGGGGCAGAATTTGCCGGTGACTGTCGCACCGCAGGCACATGTCCATGCGTTTGCGTTTTGCTGCATGGGCGAGCTCTGCTGTGGTGGATGCTGCTGTGCGCCCAGCTGGAACAGCTGAGCAGCGTTCATACCGCCGCCCTGCTGGGCCATATTCATGCCCAGGAATCCGGTGAACGCCCCGCCCTGATTCTTCGCCGCATCCTGCATGGCCTGCGCCTGGGCGCCTACCAGATGCGCCGCCGCCATGTTGGTGTTGCGGAAGACAGCGTTCCGCTGCAGCTCCTTAATCATGGCTTCGTCCTCTTCGGAAGCGTTGACGGAGCTCACGCCGAAGGAGACGATCCCTACGCCGCGCAGGTTCGCCCACTTTTCGGACAGCACTTCGTTGAGCGCCCCGGCGATTTCTTCCGTATGCCCCGGCAGAGCCGAATAGCGGATGCCCATCGCGGAAATCTTCGCAAACGCGGGTTGAAGCGCGGTGAGCAGTTCGCTCTTGAGCTGGCTGTCGATCTGATCGCGGGTGTAATCGCCATCGACATTTCCGCAGACATTGGTGTAGAACAGCATGGGATTGGTCACGCGGTAGCTGTATTCGCCAAAGCAGCGGATGGTGATATCCACGTCCAGACCGATGTTGTTGTCCACCACGCGGAAGGGTACCGGGCTCGGCGTGCCGTATTTATTGCCGATGATTTCTTTGGTATTGAAGAAGTAAACGCGCTGATCCATCCCGGCCTGACCCCCAAAGGAGAGACGCTCAAAGGTGGTTTTAAGAATAGCTTTTACCTTGTCACCATTGAACACGCCGTAAAACAGGCTTGGTTCGCCGTTTTGATCGAAGACATATTCGCCGGGCTCGGCGCAGAAATAGACGATTTTGCCCTGATCCACGATCATCATGCACTGGCCGTCGGCCACGGCGATGACGCTGCCATCGGAGATGACGTTGTCGTCCTCATGCCGGCTCCCTCCAAAGCGCCCTCTGACCTTTTTTCCTGCCTTTGTCACCAGGACGTTATCCGGCAGAGAATCCACATAAAAGTATTCTCTCCACTGGCTGGCCAGCGTACCGCCCGCCGCATTCCAGGCTGCTGCAATCAAGCCCATGATCCTTTACCTCCCCTGTTATTTCTTCTGTTCGTTGCTTTCCAATTTGCGCTTTGTCGTGCTCTCGTAAAGAAAATGGTCCGTATGGATATCCAGATGGAAGGAGCCGTCCAGAATATAACTGTGTGCTGTGCTCCGCTGTGCCGCCTGTTTCAGCTGTCCCTTCAATGCGCCGACCACTACCAGCGCGAGGATGGCTGCAACCACCGCACAAATCAGCAGCGATCCGCTGCCAAGCGCTTTCGTCAGCGCAAGTATTAGCGCCCCGATGCCCAGCGCTCCGGCAAATACGCCCAAGCCCCACAGCAGAGACTTCTTTTTGTCGGCCGGCACATCGCAAGTCAGCTTTCCCGTCTGACCGTTGACGGCGAAGGTGTAGATTTTTCCTTCCTTCACGGTGGTCATCAGCCATACGGGCAGCAGCGCAGGTATCGCCCGCCCATCCTCTGTATGGATGTGCCGGGTTCGCACCTTGACGGTATCATAGTCCGTTACGGTATCGCGCATGACCTCATCGATGCTGTGCTCCACGCGTTCCACGGCGCGTATTTCACACTGTTCGCAATCCACATCCGCGTGATCTGCCATGGCTCCGGCCAGAATGGCGCTCTGGAAGGGAACCGCGGCGCGTAGATCGTATGGCTCAAGCGACTCGGTAATCTTGTTGTCCAGCCTGACGCTACCGTCTACGGGTATGTTTTCAAAGCTCATTCTGCCGCGGCGGCGCACAAGATAATGCTTTGTGCGGGTGATTTCCCACTCGCCCTTTTGTTCGGTAAGCTTCTTTTCCGCGTCATAAACCATGTCGGCGCGCGCGTCGCAACTGAAAAGCCAGTAGGGAACGTACAGACGGCGCATTTCCGCGATACGGTTTCGGCTGCTTAGGAAAACATTCGGCAGCAGCCACTTGCCCTTGAAGTACTCTTCAAACTGATTACGCGCCTGCTCCTGGGCAACGGTAAAGGGGATCACCTTCTCCGGCTTTACGCTGCCTTCGATGCGGTCGGGCAGGATTGTGGGGCTGCCGCAATACGGGCATTCAATGGCGGTGGTGGTGTTTTCGGTCATAAGCTCCGCGCCGCAGTTTTCGCAGACATAGGCCTGCACGCCTTCTTCCGCCTCCTGAAAGCCCTCCTTCGGGCGTTCAAAGGAGATCTGCTCACCGCACTCGGACGCATTCAGCATTTCAAGCGCTTCCGATTCAAAGGCGTTGCCGCAGGCGGCGCATTCCAGCTTGCCGGTTGCGCCGTCGAATGCCAGCGGGCCACCACAGCATGGGCAGTTGTAACTGGCTGTACGCATCAAGTATCCCTCTTTCCTTTTACAATCCGGTACAAAACAGTTTCCTGTTCAAGGCGCTTTTTCAAAGCTGTTTGGGCTGTTCCTTTGCAAAGGGCTGGTCACAGTACTTGCAGCGCAGCGCGCCGCCCTTTCGAGCGCGATTCTTTGCGCCGCAGCCCGGACAGACCCACCGCACGAAGGAATCCTCCGGGACGTACAGCGCAACCGTGCGCTCAGCCAAATCAATCTGCAGGTTTTGCAGGTAGCCTTTGCCGATGAGCGTTTTGATTTGTTGAATGGCTTTTTCGGAGGATAGCACAGTCTGAAGCTGGTCGAAAGTCAGGCTTTCCTCAGACAGCGGGATCAGCGCCTCTGCGATGCGGCGCGCGCTTAGCTTCCTGTATGCATGGCGAAAAATGCGGTAGACCGGCGTCATGACCGCGGCAAACAGGAAGCAGCTGATCACGCCGGAGCCCGTTTCACCCCGCAAAAACAGCTCGACCGTCGAGTATGCCACCGCGACGCCAAAGAAGGCGCAGACCAGCGCGATGGGGGTCGCCAATCTCTTCTTCGCAACCGCTTTTACGGTCAAATAAGGATTTGAGACATTCGTCATTGCGCGTCCACCGCCGCCTGACAGATTTCAAACGCCTCATAGGGGTCGCCGCCGTCGATCACCGCGCAGATGCCGTCGCCGTAAGCCTCCATATACAGCAGCGGTTCGCTGAGCAGATAGAACAGCTCGTTTTCGCCGGGCACCACATCTTCCACCAGATTGCACGACCGGCAGGAGATATAGACCTGCCCCTCGTCGAGCGTTACGCGGAACTGCGCGTAGTAGAGTCCGCTGTTGGCGAGCGTGGTAAAGATCGCCATGTTTTCAAAGATGTCCTCGGTTCCCTGAACCGGCGCTTCCACGGCTACGGAAAGCATGTCGTCATAGATAAATATCCGCACATCGGCGTATTCCATCGAGTTGTATATGGCGAACATCGTTGAGAACGTGTAGTCCTCGTATTCATAGGGATAGTCGTTCGCGTCCAGAAAATTTTTCACCAGATCGACCATCTGATTCTCTTTGCTGACCTGAGCGGAATCGGCAAAGCCGACTGTCGAAAGGGAAAGTGCCAACAGCAGGGCCAGCAGGAAAGCAATCGCCCTTTTCATGCAATCCATCCTCCTTTATCGCATATTGATCCTAGGGTCTCCGCGCCGCCGCGATTATGCCGGGCGGCGCGGAGGGAGAAATGCTCATTGCGCGGAATCTTCAGGCTCGAAGTGCATCAGCATGGAGCCAAAGTAATCCATGTCGAAGCCCTTTTCCGTGGGCACGAGGTACAGCGCCTGTCCGTAGTAGTCGAGGATGACGCCGTCCAATTCGCCCGCGTCGGTGGGCACCTTGCCGTAGACCCAGGTAAGACCAGGAATGTCCGCACCCGCCATGACGAATTTCACGGTGCCGTCTTCATGGAGCAGGACGGAGTATTCATAGCCGCCCAGCATAGCGGCGGTCATGTTGCTGCCCTGCACATTCGCATCGGTCAGAACGAACTTGATTTCGCTGATGATCCCAGCGCCGGTGGCAGCGGGTTTAGGTTCGGGTTCAAGCGCAGGCGCGGCGGCTTCCGGCTGTTCGCGGTTCAGCCTTAAGAGCACGCCTTCATCGTTGAGCAGCAGTTCGCCGTTCTCAATCGTGCCGATCATCGTGTCCACCATCAATGCGCCGTCGACCGTCGCACACGGCGCGATGTCCACTTCTCCGTCCATGTTCATCTCAGCCGTGCCGCCTGCATGGATGGTAATCGTCACTTCCATGCCCAGCTCGGCGAACTGGAGGACGTCACCCTCCATCTCCATGCTCAAGCCGTACCATACGCCCAGATATTCATCGGATATGTCGGCGGGCTGCGTTTCGCCGTCTGTGTCGGGCACAGCCGCCGCGCCGTCAGGCTTTTCGCGGCTGAACGTCATGACGTAGCCTGCCTCAGCGAGCACAAGTAGCCCGTTCTCAGCCGTGCCGGTCATCGTCTCTACCAGCAGCGCGCCGTCGTACATTGCACAATTTGCGACATCGACCTCGCCGCCCATATTCATTTCGGCAGTGCCATCGGCGTTGATGGCAACTGTAATGTCAAACCCCAAATCTGTCAGCGGATAGACCTCGCCGTATTCCTCAATGCTCACGCCGTACCACACGCCAAGGTACTCCTCGGGAATGTCGTAGCTCACAAGCGCGGGATCCAAGGCTGTCGTTTCGCTTTCGGCAGCGGACACGCTCTCGGCGGGTTCAGCGCTTTCGCCCTTCTCCAGCCCGGCAAGCAGCGCGTCCACATCGGGCAGGGCGGGCAGCGCATGTGCGCAGGGCTCAGTGGTCACGGTGATCTCGCTGGGGGTTTCGCTCCAACTCTGGCAGTTCTGCGCGCGCTCGAGGTTGGCCTCGCTCGTGCCCTCGGGCACATGGACGGTCACACTGGGCGCGACGTTCATCATCAGCCCCGCGGGGGAAGCCGTGAGGTCGCAGCCGTCAAAGCAGATTTCCGCAAGGTTTGTGCAGTTGATGATGCAGTTTTCGCCGAAGCTGGCGACCTTGCCCGTGAAGTGCAGGTTGGTGAGATTCTGGCACTCAGTAAACGCGCCGTATTCCACGCTCCCGGCATCGACCACGAGGGAACTCAGCTCCGCGAAGTTGAACGCCTGCGAGCGGATGACATCCAGATGCTCGCCGAAATACAGGTTGCCAAGCGGACCCGCGCTGTCAAAGGCATAGTTGTCGATCATGCGCACGCCGTTGACAAAGATCACGTTGTTCAGGCTCCGACAGAGCATGAACTGGTTTTTGCCGGTGCTCTCCAGCGGCGCGTAGCAGACGAAGGTTTCCAGCTGCTGGCAGTAGGAAAGCATCGAGTCGGGAAGCGCCTTGATGGTCTCGGGCAACACCAGCGTGCGCAGGCGTACCCAGTCGGTCTGGTTGGTTTCCGTCTCCGTATCGGTATAGTCCTGGCAGGACGCAAAGGCGTTGTAGTCCTTGAAGCCCACCACGGTCACGCCGTCGATCTCGCGGGGCACCACCACGTCCACGTCGGTTCCGGTATATGCCAGAATCAGCCCGGTCTCCGGGTCGAAGTCAAAGTTCTCGGCGGGGGTCGTCTCAAAGGGCATCTTCACAAATTTGTTCGCTTCACCCTCGCGCAGGATGGGATCATACCAGGGCCGCCCGAGCGTCTCGTTCCACGCGGCGATCTGCTCGTCGCTCGCACCGGCAGGCAGGCGCATTTCCGCCTCCGTGCCCTCTATGGCGGAGAGCTGGAAACTGCCGTCCGTGGGAATGACCAGCTGCGTAAGTTTTGTGTTTGCGAAGGCTCTTTCGCCCACGCTGGCCTTGCCGTTCAGGGTTACGGTTTGCAGCGCGGTGCCTTCAAATGCGCCCTCGCCGATGGCGGTCGCGTTCGTAAGCTCTGCGCTCGTCAGCGCGGTATTTGCAAACGCGTTCGCGCCTATGGTGGCCACGTTTTTCAGGTCGACGGCGGTCAGCGCCGTATTGGCAAAGGCACTCTCGCCGATTTCGCTTACGCCCTCTCCCAGCGTGAGCGCAGTTACGCCGCTGCCTTCGAACAGGTTCGCTGGAATCGCGCCGGTTTCGATGGTCACATCGGTCAGATTGGACATGCCCGCGAACGCGCCTGCGGGAAGGATGGCGGGATTGCACTTGACCACCAGCCTTTTCAGGCCCGTCAACCCATCCAGCGCGCCCTCGCCAATCTCGGTCACAGAATCGGGCAGGGTCAATTCCTCCAGCTGCGCGCAGCCCGCAAACGCCCGCGCGCCGATGGTGGTCACGGAATCGAACAGATCCACCTCCCGAAGCGTGCTGTCCATGAACGCTTCCGCGCCGATGGTGGTAAACGCATCGTTGTGGGCGACCGAGAAGTATTCGATGGTCTGGCTTCCCTTGAACACGCCGTCGCCCAGGCCGGCGACCGGCTCCTGAGAGACGGTAAGATGGGCGCGAATACGCGGCTGCGCGCCGATGTACTCGGTCAGCATGAGGTTTTCATACTGATACGCGCCGCTTTCGAGCGACTCGGCGGTCGGGTCCTGGGCGCGCCAGACGCGGCAGGGAATGCCCAGCGCGTCCACATACGCCTGCCAATCGAGCATCTGCTGTTTGGTGCCGTGGGC
>CALVNG010000024.1 GCA_944349545.1 uncultured Eubacteriales bacterium | reverse complement strand
CGTGGACACGGCCAAGTGGTCCTATGAGGACGGCGTGGTGACCGTCCATGACGCCAAGCCCTATCATGAGTATACGGTCAGCTTCCTGTGCTACCTCATCTGGGACCCGGTGCACATGTACAACGCCATCGTCAACGAGTGGAAGGACTTCGAGCACCAGATCACCTTCGACGTGCGCCAGCCCAAGACGCATGCATTCAGCTTGAAGCGCCTGCGCGCCTTCCTGGAGAGCCACCCGTATGTGAACGTCGTGCGCTACACCACGTTCTTCCACCAGTTCACGCTGGTCTTTGACGAGCTCAAGCGGCAGAAGTACGTGGACTGGTACGGCTATTCGGCCTCCGTGTCCCCCTATATCCTGGAGCGCTTTGAAAAGGAAGTGGGCTATCCCTTCCGGCCCGAGTACATCGTCGACCAGGGCTACTACAACAACCAGTACCGTGTGCCCAGCAAGGAATACCTGGACTTCCAGGCCTTCCAGCGGCGCGAGGTGGCGGCGCTGGCCAGAGAATTCGTGGACATCACCCATGAGTACGGCCGCGAGGCCATGATGTTCCTGGGCGACCACTGGATCGGCACCGAGCCCTATATGCCGGAGTTCGCCGGCATCGGGCTGGACGCGGTGGTAGGTAGCGTCGGAAATGGCAGCACGCTTCGCCTCATCAGCGACATCCCCGGCGTCAAATACACCGAGGGCCGCTTCTTGCCCTACTTCTTCCCCGACACCTTCCACGAGGGCGGCGACCCCGTGGGCGAGGCGCGCGACAACTGGCTCACCGCCCGCCGCGCGATCCTGCGCAAGCCCATCGACCGCATCGGCTACGGCGGCTACCTCAAGCTGGCCTGCCAGTTCCCGGAGTTTCTCGATTACGTGGAGAGCGTGTGCAACGAGTTCCGCCGGCTCTACCAAAACGTCCGGGGCGGCCATCCCGTGTGCCTGAGGCGCGTGGCTGTGCTCAACTGTTGGGGCAAGGCGCGTTCCTGGGGCTGCCACATGGTGCACCACGCGCTCTACCAGAAGGAGAACTACAGCTATGCCGGCGTGATTGAGGCGCTCAGCGGCGCGCCGTTCGACGTGTCCTTCATCAGCTTCGAGGACATCGAGAAACAGCCCGGCCTGCTCAGCGGCCTGGATGTGCTCATCTGCGTGGGCGACGGCGACACCGCCCATACCGGCGGCCGCTGGTGGGAAAACGCGGCGGTGGCGTCCGCCATCCGCGGCTTCGTGCTCAGCGGCGGCGGCTTCATTGGCGTGGGCGAGCCCAGCGGACATCAGTATCAGGGGCACTACTTCCAGCTGGCCTCGGTGCTGGGCGTGGAAAAGGAAACGGGCTTCACTTTGGGCTATGGCAAGTTCAACCAGCAGGAGCATCCGGAACACTTCCTGCTGGAGGATGCCGTCGAGCCCGTCGACTTCGGCGAGGGCAAGAAGGGCGTGTACGCGCTGGAGGGCGCGCAGGTACTCGTCAAGCGCGACGGCGACGTGCAGCTGAGCGTCAACGACGCGGGCGAGGGCCGCGCGGTCTACATGAGCGGCCTGCCCTACAGCCCGCAGAATGCCCGCCTTCTGCACCGCGCGGTGATGTGGGCCGCCCATGGCGAGGGCGAGCTGCGCCGCTGGTTCAGCGAAAACCCCGCCGTGGATGTGCATGCCTATGAGGGCAGCCGCAAGTACTGCGTGGTCAACAACTCCGCCAAGCCCCAGTCCACCACCGTGTACCGCGGCGACGGCTCCTCCTTCCCGCTGGAGCTGGCCCCGGGCGGGATTCAGTGGTTTGACATGGAGTAAAGAGAACCGAAAACACGAAACGCGCTCCCGACAGGATGCCGGGAGCGCGTCTTTGCGTTGAGAATTTCGTTTTACATCAGTGGGCGGCTTTTTTGTCCGCGCCCCGCTGCCTTCGCCGGTACTCGCTGGGATTCAGCCCCGCCACGCGCTTAAACGCCTGCGAGAAATAGCTGGGAGAGGAAAACCCGCACAGGATGGCGATGGCGTCCTGACTGTGGTCCGTGGTGGTAAGGAGGTGGCGCGCCTCATGGATGCGGCGCTGGCAGAGATACTGCATGGGAGAGATGCTGAAATAGGTATGGAAGGTGCGCGACAGGTAGTATTTGCTGATGCCTGCCTGCTGCGCCAGCCAGTCCAGGGTGATTTCCTCCTGGAAGTGCTCGTCGATCAGGCGCTTGGCCTCGGCGCAGCCGCTGGATATGCGGGCCGTGTCCTCGCGGGATACGTCCATGCCCACGCGGCGGCCCAGCTTGAGCAGCAGCACGTCCAGGATGCTCGCGCATACCTCCAGATAGTCCGGCTGTTCGCTGCTGAGTTCGCGCAGGATGTCCTGGAAATAGGGCAGCAGCACGCGCTGGTTCGCCCGGTCGTCCAGCAGCACATGGCGGGGGTGCCCTCCGTCGGAGCCGTGAAACACCACGCGGTTGAGGCCGATGACGATGTATTCCAGCGGCTCCTGCGGCGAGGATAGCTCCGTGTGCATCACATAGGGGTTGATCAGAAAGCAGTCTCCCGGCTGCAGGGGCAGCGTGGTGTCCACGATCTGCAGCATGCCGCGCCCGCGCGTGACATAGAACAGCTCGGCGTGGGCATGGCTGTGCAAAACCGAGCTCCACGAGCTGTCGTAGCGGGAAATGGCACAGTACATCAGCCACACGCCCTGCCGGCTGAACACGGGCTGCTTGGCGTCGTATCGTATGCTTTCCATGCGGTAATCCCCCTTTGCATGGGCGGGCGCGTTACAGCAGCGTAATCCCCGCCTCGCGGCAGCGGCTACGCGTGGCCGCATCCCAGATGGAGGACTGGACCTCGCCGATATGGGCCTTGCCCAGCAGCAGCATGCACATGCGGCTCTGCCCGATACCTCCGCCGATGGTCAGAGGCAATTCGCCGTCCAGCAGCATGCGGTGGAAGGGGAGGCTGCGGCGGGCGTCGCAGCCGGCCAGGGTCAGCTGACGGTCCATGGATTCGCTGTCCACGCGGATGCCCATGGAGCTGAGTTCGATGGCCTGGTCCAGCAGCGGGCTGTAGTAGAGCAGGTCGCCGTTGAGGTTCCAGTCGTCATAGTCGGGCGCGCGGCCGTCGTGCGGCTGCCCGTTGGACAGCTTGTGGCCGATGCCCGTGAGGAACGTGATTGGGTGCTCCCGGACAAAGGCGTTTTCCCGCTCCTTGGCGGGCAGGTCCGGGTAGAGGTCCAGCAGCTCCTGAGAGGAGATGAAGGTCACATCGTCGGAGAGCTGAGTGCGCAGGCGCGGATAGCGGCCGTTGACCAGCAGCGAGGTGTCGCTGATGCAGCGCACGATATCGCGCACCGTGTCCTGCAAAAAGCGCAGGGTGCGCATCTCGCGGGTGATGACGCGCTCCCAGTCCCATTGGTCCACATAGATGGAGTGCAGGTTGTCCAGCTCCTCATCGCGCCGGATGGCGTTCATGTCGGCGTAGATGCCCTTGCCGGTATGAAAATCGTAGCGATAGAGGGCCATGCGTTTCCACTTGGCCAGCGAGTGGACTACCTGCGCTCCCATGCCCGCCGCCGGGATGTCGAAGGAAACCGGACGTTCCACGCCGTTGAGGTCGTCGTTGAGGCCGGAGGCCGGGTCCACGAACAGCGGCGCGGAGACGCGCTTGAGATTCAGCGCCTGGGCCAGATGGTCCTGAAAGGTGCGCTTGATCAGACTGATGGCGGCCTGCGTTTCGTAGAGGGACAGCGCCGGCTCGTAACCGGCGGGAATGACGGTATGGTTCATGGGAATCGTCTCCTTTGAGCAGAATGGGGCGCGTCATTTGCGGGATTTGCCGCCCGACAGCGCCCGGAAAATCACCTGGGCCACGCCGCCCGCCTGCGTCGGCACGCGGCGACCGCGCAGATACAGGCCCGTCACGCGGATGTCGCCGATGCTCTGGGGCGGGATGGTCAGCGGGTCTGCGTCCAGCAGGGTAAAGTCCGCGCGCTTGCCGGGCGCGAGGGTGCCGCGCTGCTTTTCGTCAAAGCCCAGCCAGGCGGCGTTGCGCGTGCGCATGAGCAGGGCTTCATAGGGCGTAAGCCGCTGGGCGGGGTTGGGATGATTGACGGCCAGGTGCATGCCCCGGATGGGGTCGGGGCGCGTGCAGGGCGCATCCGACCCGTCGGCGATGACGATACCGCGGTCCCACATGGACCGGAGGGGGTTGAGCCCGTCGACGCGGTCGCCCAGAATGGCGCGCAGGTAGCGGTCCGGTTCCTGCGCCCAGTCGATGAAGGGCGCCTGCACCGCCAGGCACAGCCCCAGCGCAGCGATGCGGTCCAGCTGCGCGGGCGAAACCATGCAGCAGTGAATCATGATGTGCCGGTGGTCCGGACGGGGCAGGTCGGCCAGCGCAGCCTCGTAGGCGGTAATGCACTGCTCCACCGCCGCGTCGCCGATGGCGTGCATGGTGATTTGCAACCCCGCGCGGTTGGCGGCGACGGCGAAGGCATTGACCTGCTCCTGTGTGTAGTTGAGCACGCCGCGGTTGTCCGGGTTGTTGGCATAGGGCGCGAGCAGCGCCGCATCCTCGGAGCCGAAGCAGCCGTCCAGCGCCAGCTCAAAGCAGCCGCCGATGCGCGTCATGCGGCGCTTTTGCACCTTGGCAACGTCCATGGTCTGGAAAAAGATGCGAAAGGTTTGCGGCAAGCCGCCCTCCAGCATCCGCAGCATGTCCACATCCATGTCGCGCGGATAGCCCACGCCCTCCACCGCATGTGCCAGGCCGATGCCCGCGGCGGTCAGCGCCGAAGCGCCCTTGGCCAGCCCGCCGATGATGCTCAGGGGGCTGAGTTTGGCCGTGACCTCGTTCACACCGTTGTAAAAGGCGTTCTGGTACAGCCATCCGTCGGAATGAAACCCGGGGTCGCCTGTCACCTTCGGGCTGAAAAAGGCCATCATGGCCGAGTTGCACACGGCGGCATGCCCGTCGTACTTGACGATGATGAACGGCCGCGCGGCCCAGCGGTCCAGGTCCTCGCGGGTGGGCAGGCGGCCCTCCCTTACCAGGTGGCCGCACGCGCCGAAGCCGATGAGCAGCTTTTCCCGCGGATGAGCTTCGGCATAGGCGCGCACGATGGCCGCCGCCTCATCAAAGCTGTGGGCGTCGGAGATGTTGAAGGTATTCTCAAACATGGAGAAGCTCTCAAAGTGCATGTGGGTATCGCCGAAGGCGGGCACCGCCACCGCGCCGCCCAGGTCCACGCGCGGCAGGGACGCGTATTCGGCGGGCAGGTCATCCCCCAGCCACAGAATGCGGCCGTCCGGCCCTGCAGCCATTTTGGTAAAGACCTCGCCCTCGGCTTCGCAGGTGATAAAACGGGCATTTTCAAAGACCGGCATGGAACACCCTCCTTTTGTGCGGCAGGGAAAGCTGCTATCAGCATAACACGTTATGTTACATTCGTCAAAGGGGAGGACGGTCGAAAATCGTGCAAAACAAAGGAAATACCGGCGTTATGCAAGCTGACCGGGCAGCCTGAGGCGCTCCCTGGGCGGAAAGGACGCGTCAAAGCGCAGGGCTTCCGCCTCATCCACAAGGTAGCCCTCCGGCGTATGGTACGCACCGCAAATACCGGTGAGATAGCCGGGCACAAGCTCCTTGAGCAAAAAATAGGGCGGAGCGGAGGGCTCGTCGTTGTAGCGGATGGCCGTCGAAGCGGCGGCTACAAAGCCGGACTTCCCATAAAAAGCAGGGTTGCCCTCAATGCAGACCGCCTTTGCGCCAAGCGCCGCCGCCCGCGCCAGCGAATCCTCCAGCAGGGCCTTGCCCAGGCCGCGGCGCTGGCATTCGGGCGCGATGCTGATGGGGCCGAAGGTCATCACGGGCAGGACCTTTCCGTCGTCGGTGTGGATGGCGGCATGTACATACATGATGTGCCCCACGAGCCGCCCGTTCATTTCCAAAACCAGGTCCAATTCCGGCACAAAGCCCTCCCGTCCGCGGTAGCGGTGCACCAGGTAATGCTCAAGGCATCCTGGGCGGTATACGTTCCAGAAGGCGTCCCGCGTGAGGGCTTCCACCGCGCGGTAATCCGCCGGGGTTTCGGGACGGATGAGAAAATCTGCCATGGGCGTCGCCTCCGTTCGGGTGTATTCAGTCTGGCCGGGCCACAGGCCCGCCCACGGGAATGTCGATGCGGGTCAGGTAGTCGCTGTCGCTGCGGGCGGTCATGCTGTCCAGCACGCAGGTTTCATAGGATGCGTCCAGCGGGGAAAGGCCCCGCTGCGCCATGGCGCGCAGCATGAGGCGGTAGGTATCGCCCGTCTGGCTGTAGGGGCCGGCGTGCAGGCAGCGTACGTACAGCCCCGCCGGGCGCGGACGGCACAGGCGCGTCCGGACGGCCCTGTGCAGTGGGAAAAACACCTCGCATACCTCGGTGAAGCGCTCTTGGGCCATGGCTTCCCGACTCACGCGTGTGCCCATCTGGTACAGGTAGGGCAGTTGGCGGTCATGCACCAGGCGCAGAAGCGACTTGAGGGCGATGTCCGCCTCCAGCGTGCCGCCCGGCGGCGCGACCGTCTGTGCGGTGATCCATCCCTCCGGCAGGGTTTCAAAGCGCACCTCGCCCGGCGTTTCCAGCTGTTCCAGCTCGCTGATTTTCACATTCAGGCGGGTGAGCGCGGCGGACAGGCGCCGCTGACGGGCGGTCAGCGCCTCGCGCTGGCGGCGCAGGGCGGCCAGCGCGTCGGACGGACCCGAAAGGGACAGAAACGCCCGGATCTCCTGAAGGCTCAGCCCCATGTCCTTGAGAATCAAAATATGGTCGAGCACTTCCAGCTGATCCGCTCCATAGTACCGATAGCCGTTGCGCGGGTCCTTTTCGTTGGGAGAAAACACGCCCGCCCGGTCGTAGAAGATCAGCGTCTGCTTGGAGATGCCGTTGAGGCGCGCCAGCTCGCCGGTGGTGAAACGGGGTTTCAAGGCGTTGCCTCCTTCCTCGCAAAAGGGGGGTTGACAATATTGTTACTATATCCTTTATGATGATTCCTGTCAACAAAACCCTTTTGGAAAGGAAGGATACAATGAGCATCCGCCGGGAGGCGGCGCGGTATGCCGCGCTGGCGCTGGGGGCGGCCATACTGGCCTTCGGACTGTATAACGTGCACAGCCAAAGCCACATTACCGAGGGCGGCGTACTGGGTATGACGCTGCTGCTGGAACATTGGCTGGGCATATCGCCTGCCGTGTCGGAGGCGGTGCTGGACGTGATCTGCTATGTGCTGGGCCTGCGCTATCTGGGCAGGGCCTTTCTGCCCCACGCGCTAACGGCTACCGGCTGCTTTGCGCTGTTCTATGCATTCAACGAGCGCATCGGCCCCGTGCTGCCCGATCTGGGCGACGTGCCCCTTTTGGCCGCGGCGGCAGGCGGCGTGTTTGTGGGCGTGGGCGTCGGGCTGGTGGTACGTGCGGGCGGCGCGGCGGGCGGCGATGACGCGCTGGCGCTGGTTCTCTCCAAAAAGCTGGGCTGGAAGCTCCCCGCCGCCTACCTCGCCACGGATTTGACAGTGCTGCTGCTGTCCCTCAGCTATATCCCGCCGGTCAAGATCGCTTGTTCGCTGGTCACGGTGACGATCTCATCGTTTTTGATCGGAAGGCTGGAAGGCAGAGGCGGCGCGGGCAGGACGGCGCGGTGAATCCCGCGGGTTTCTGGTGCGGGCGTTTCAAACGCCCGCTGTTTTTGTACTGTTTACAAAATGCGTGTTGACAATCTGGGAGGCAAATGCTATAATTGACACATAGGTTGTGCAACGAGTAACAAGCAACAGGCTTCCGGTCGAGAATAGAGCAGATATCCCGCAGAGGTTGGCCTTTCATTTCCATAGCCACTCGTTGACAACAGACAGCAGAGCGAAAAACAGAACGATACGGAGGGGTGACATTCGATTGGAACGTGAAAAGTTATTGGAGTTTCGGCATGTATCCAAGAGCTTTCCGGGCGTAAAGGCGCTGGAGGATATCAACGTAGACCTTTATCCCGGCGAGGTGCACATCCTTGTCGGAGAGAACGGCGCAGGCAAGTCCACGCTGATGAAGGTGCTTTCCGGCGCGTATACGGCCACCTCCGGCGAGCTGATCTTCGAAGGAAAACGCATTGAAAAGAATTCTCCCCATATCAGCGAGGCGCTGGGTATCAGCATGATCTATCAGGAGCTGAACCTGGTTCCCGAACTGTCCATCGCGTCCAACATCTTTCTGGGCCACGAGCTGAAAAAAGGCTGTTTTGTGGATACCAGGGCGCAGGAAAAACGCGCGGCCGAGCTTTTGAACGAAATCGGCATCCGGGTGGACCCCCGTACGCTTGTCAAAAATCTGGGCGTGGGTACGCAGCAGATGGTGGAGATCGCCAAGGCGCTGTCCAAGAAGGCGAAGGTCATCGTCTTTGACGAGCCCACCAGCTCGCTGACCGACAGCGAAATTCAGGAGCTGTTCGGCATCATCCGACTGCTGCGCGAGCGAGGCGTGGGCATGTTCTACATCAGCCACCGCCTGGAGGAGCTGTTCAAAATCGGCGACCGCGTCACCGTCCTGCGCGACGGGCGGCAGATTCTCACGGACACCATTGATCACATGACCATGGAAAGCGTGATCGAAAACATCGCAGGCCGCAAGATCGAAAACCTGTTCCCGCATGTGCGCAAGGAGGCGGGCGAGCCGCTGCTGGAGATCAAGTCGCTCTCGGGCGACAAGTTCCAGGATGTGAGCATGACGGTGCGCGCAGGCGAAATCGTGGGCGTATCGGGCCTGGTGGGCGCGGGTCGCACGGAGACGGCGCGCGCGGCCTTTGGCATCGACCCGTATACGTCGGGCGAGGTCTATGTCTGCGGAAAGAAGCTGGCCAAGCATAACCCGGAGCGCGCCAACAAGCTGGGCATGTGCCTGCTGCCGGAGGACCGCAAGCTGGAGGGCCTGGCCCTGTCGCTGAGCATCCGCGAAAACACGGTGATCTCCTCGCTGCGCGCGCTCAATCCCACCGGCATCATCAACGACGCCAAAGAGCGGCGCGAGGTGCAGAAATCCATCGACGAGCTGGAAATCGCCACGTCCACCATGGACAAGCTCGCCAAATTCCTCAGCGGCGGCACCCAGCAGAAGGTGGTTATCGCCAAGTGGCTGATGTCGCAGTCCAAGGTGTTTATCTTTGACGAACCCACGCGCGGCATCGACGTCGGCGCCAAGAGCAGCATCTATCAGCTCATGGACGACCTGGTGGGGCGCGGCGCAGCCATCCTGATGATCTCCAGCGACCTGACCGAGATCATGGGCATGAGCGACCGCATCTACGTCATGTCCGGCGGCACGGTGGTGGGCGAGCTGGACCAGCGGCAGGCCACTCAGAGCGATATTCTGCAGCTGGCGTTCTCCAATGTATAAAGGAAGGTGAACGGAATGAATCAACAGTCGCAATGGCGGTCCAGGCTGGACCGTATCCCGGGCGCCGCGTACATCTTCCTGATCGTATTTGCGGCCGCGTCGATTTTGGTGCCGCGCTTTTTCAGCGTGGGCAACATCTCCACCATGCTTCTGCAGGCCTGTACGCTGACGCTGCTCTCCGTGGCCATGTCGCTCACGCTGATGATGGGCAGCATCGACCTGTCCATGGGCGGCGTGGTTTCCATGTGCGGCGTGATCATGGCCTGCATCATGCGCGCCGGGGCAAGCGCCTGGCTGGCGCTTCCCGTAGGGCTGATCATCGGCGCGGTCTTTGGAATGTTCAACGGCGTTATGGTGACCCGCCTTAAAATTCCGGCGTTCATCGCCACCTTCGGCTCCATGGGCATTGCCCAGAGCATCGCCAATACCATCAGCCAGGAGCGCACCGTATCCTGGGAGGTCAGCCCGAAAACCAGCCTGATCGACTTTCTGGGCAATCACGCCCTGTCTGTGGAGATGGGCACGGACGCTTCGCAGACGCTGACCATCTCCAACCTGCTGATTATCACGGCGGTGGTGGTGGCGGTGGTCTGGGTGCTGTTTCGCAGGACCACCCTCGGCAGCAACATCTACGCGCTGGGCGCCAACGAGGAAACCGCCCGCCTGTCGGGCGTGAGCGTCACGCAATGGCGTATCATTGTGTTCGTGATCTCCGGCGTGCTGGCCGCGCTGGGCGGCATCGTGGTCATGGTGCGGTCCAACAGCGTGCAGCCCACCATCGGTTCCAATCTGGAGTTCCAGGCCTGTGTGGCAGCGGTGCTGGGCGGCAACGTGATGGAGGGCGGCAAGGGCTCGGTTCCCGGCGCGGTGCTGGGCGCGCTCACGCTTTACACCATCCGTAGCGCCATGAGCCTGATGGGCATCGACACCAGCTGGGTACAGGTCGTCATCGGCGGCGTGCTGGTGATCGGTATGCTGCTCAACAACTATGCCGCATCGCGCGAAAAGGCCGGCAGCCTTGCCGCGCTCAACCGCGCCAGAGCGGACCGCGCAGTGGGGAAGGGAGGCGTGGCCAAATGAATGCGTTAACGAAAAAGCGCCTCACAGCCAAGCTTTGCAGCATGTCTACCATCATTATCGTCGTGCTGGTCTTTATGGTTTTTGCCATCGCCACAGCCACGACCGGCATTAACTTCCTCAAGCCGTCCAACCTGAGCACCATCATGAATCAGGCCAGCCCGCTGGTGGTGCTGGGCATCGGCCAGGCGCTGGTGATCCTCACCGGCGGCATTGACCTGAGCGTAGGCGCGCTGATGGCCTTTACCACTGTGGTCTGGGGCGGATTCCTGATGGATGACAGCACCACGCCGTTTATGGTGGCGGTGGTGGGCGTGCTGCTCACCGGCGGCCTGATCGGC
Organism: uncultured Eubacteriales bacterium; assembly: GCA_944349545.1. GTDB lineage: Bacteria > Bacillota > Clostridia > Christensenellales > Aristaeellaceae > Limiplasma. The sequence goes on along the minus strand of CALVNG010000024.1, from coordinate 17,046 downwards.
CTGCTCAACGGCCTGATGGTGACCAAGCTGAGAATCCCGCCTTTCATTGTGACCTTCGCTACCATGTACGCCTGCCGCGGACTGGGCTGGGTGTACCTGCGCAACCGCGTGATTTATCCGCTCAACGACAGCTTCCGTGTGATTTCCACGGCCAACCTTTTCAAGATCGACCGCTTCATCATTAAAACGCCCGTGCTGATTGCGATCGTGTTTTTGCTGGTCGCCTGGTTTGTGCTCAGACGCACCAACATCGGACGCAAGATTTACTTCACGGGCGCCAGCCCCATGGCGGCGCGCTTTTCCGGCATCAACACCGATCGCGTAAAAATCGGCGTGTATATCGCCTCCAGCATGATCGCGGCGTTTGCGGGGCTGATGTATGTGGCCAAGCTCAATGCCTGCGAGCCGGGCCTGGGCACGGAGAGCAACTTTGAGGCAATCACCGTGGCGCTCATCGGCGGATTTGCCATGTCGGGCGGCTATGGCAACATCTGGGGCGTCGCGGGCGGCGCGCTGGTGACCTACACCATTCAGGCGGGTATGAACAGCCTGCAGATGCCCAGCGAGCTTCAGGACCTGATCAGCGGCGGGCTGATCATCTTCGCAGTGTTTATCAACCAGATCCTGGCCAACAAGCGCATGGAGCTGGAAAACGACCTTCGGGATGAAAAAGCCATTCAGACCGTCAGAAAAGCCTGACGGGATGGAGGGAGGATGAGGAAGAATGGAACCCATCGTTGTCTTTGTGGCCACCTATGATACCAAGGGTGTGGAATCCGACTACATCAAAAAAAGAGTGGAGGCCTACGGAGCCAGCTGCCTGACCATCGACGTGGGCGTGGGCGGAAAGCCCACCGCCGTGCCGGACGTTTCGCTGGCCGACCTGTGCCTGGGTACGCAATACGATGTGGACAAGATTCACGCCATGCCCCGCGGCGATGCGGTGGCCGTGTCGTCCGATCTGGTGCAGAAGTATGTCAAAAAGCTGTTTGAAGCCGGCAGGTGCGCGGCGGTCATCGGCATCGGCGGCGCCGGCGGCACGCAGATCTGCACCCAGACCATGCGCAGCCTGCCCATCGGCCTGCCCAAGCTGATGATGAGCACGCTGGCGGCCGGCAACATGCGCTGGTATGTGGAGGACAGCGACATTTCCATGTTCCCCTCCATCACGGACGTGGCGGGCATCAACTGCATCACGCAGATGGTGTTCGACCGCTTCGCTGCCGAGGCGGCCAAGGCGGCGCAATGGTACGCCGAGCGCTATGCCCTGCACGCCCAGCGCATGGCTGATACCAGCGTGCCGCGCATCGGCCAGACGATGTATGGCACCACCACCAAGGGTGTGACCCGCGCCCGAGAGGAGCTGGAGCGCAGGGGGTATGAAACGCTGGTGTTCCATGCGTCCGGCGCGGGCGGACGGGCCATGGAAAGCCTGGTCAGACGTGGCGTCATCCATGGCGTGCTGGATATGACCATCGCCGAGATTGGCGCGCATCTGGTGGGGGGCCTGCATGACGCCGGCCCCGGCCGCTTGGACGCCATGGTGGAAACCGGGGTGCCGTATGTGCTGGTACCCGGCGCGGCCGATACCATCGTGCTGCCGCCGCTCAACGACCTGCCGGACAAGTTCCGCCATGGGCGGGTGCTCAACAAGCACAATCCGACCATGACCACCATGCGCACCAACGTGGAGGAAAACCTCCAGATCGGCGAGTTCATCGTCCGCAAGCTCAAAAACGCCAAGGGTCCCGTCAAGGTCTTTATCCCGCGCGGCGGCCTGTCCTCCATCGATAAGCCCGGCGACGTGTTCTATATGCCCGAGGCCAACGAGGCGCTCTTTGAAACGCTCAAGGCGGGATTCAAGGGCACCCGGGTTGAGGTGATCGAGGACGGACGGCACCTGTACGACCCCGGCTTTGGCGAGGACGCGGCCGCGCTGATCGACAGCATGATGAAAGCGGCCAGATGACAGATTCCCCGGGACGAAGTCCCAAACCCATACATTTTGAGGGAGGTAGATTCCTATGGCCAGGAAATATTCAAGAACGGAACTGATCGCTTACCTGCGCGCCATCCGCGTGAAGGGAGAGCCCATCGTTGTGGCCGGCGCGGGCAGCGGCCTGACCGGCAAGGCCATCGAGGCGGGCGGCGCGGATATGCTGATGGTGTTCAACAGCGGCAAGTACCGCATGGCGGGTCACGGCAGCCTGAGCGGCTGGCTGGCCTTTGGCAACGCCAATGAGGTGGCGTTCTCCATGGGCGCCAACGAGGTGCTTCCCGTGGTGAAGAACATTCCGGTCATCTGCTCGTGCTTCGGTCAGGACGTGACCCGCGAGATCAGCACCCACCTGGACCGTGTGATGACCGAGAACTTCAGCGGCATCAACAACTTCCCCACCATCGGCATGGTGGACGGCAATTTCCGCGAGCAGCTTGAGCTGACCAACCTGGGCTTCCAGAAGGAAGTGGACATGGTCCGCATCGCCCGTGAAAAGGACATTTTCACCATCGTTTACGTCTTTAACGCCGAGGAATCCGCCGCCATGGCGGAGGCGGGCGCGGACGCCATCATCTCCCACGTGGGCCTCACCGTGGGCGGCATGATCGGCACCACCAAGAGCCTGACCATTGAGGAATCCGCCAAGCTTACGCGGGAGATCATGGACGCCGGCAAGACCAAGCGCGACGACGTAATCTACCTGGCGCACGGCGGCCCCCTGGCTACCCCCAAGGACTTTGCGGCCTTCATGAAGTACCTGCCCGACATCGACGGCTTCGTGGGCGCCTCCAGCATGGAGCGTATCCCCACCGAGGAAGCCATCAAGGCGACGGTGCGCGACTTCAAGGCCGTGCGGTAACCGGTCCCCTCACTGAGAACGAAGCGACAAAGAAGCGGCCCAGAACTATCAGGAGGTATTTTGTTATGAAAAAACTGGTTTCCCTGTTGCTTGCACTGGCCCTGTGCCTCACCATGATGACCGCGGGTGTCGCGGAGGAAGCCCCCCGGACCTATGAGTTCGTGTTTATCGTCAAGAGCATGCAGTTCAGCTTCATGCTCAGCATGATCGACGGCGCCGAGGCCGCCGCGAAGCTGGTGGACAACATCAACATCTCCTGCATCGGCCCCGAAACCCCCTACAGTGTCAGCGAGCAGATTGAGCTGGTCGAGCAGGCCATCACCAACAACGTTGACGCCATCATGATCACCCCGGCCGACTCCACCGGCATCATTCCCGCCATCGAGGCGGCCAACAAAGCCGGCATCCCCATCGCTACGCCCAACACCAAGGCCTATGGCGGCGAGGTGCTCACCTGGATCGGCGTGGACAACTACACCGTGGGCTACGAGCTTGGCAAGGCTCTGTGCGAAGCGCTGGGCGGCAAGGGCAATGTGGTGCTGATTGAGGGCACCGCCGGCAACTCCACCTCTACCGAGCGCGTGGACGGCTATCTGGACGCCTTCGCGGAGTATCCCGAAATCGTGCTGCTGGACTCCCAGCCCGCCGACTTCAACCGCGAAAAGGGCATGACCGTCATGGAGAACTTCCTGGAGCGCTATGACCAGATCGACGGCGTCGCCTCCGTCAACAAGGACATGACCATGGGCGCGCTGGAGGCTGTCAAGAGCGCCGACCGCATGGAAGAGATGATTCAGGTCACCTTCGACGTGGACAACGACTGCCTGGACGCCATCGAGGCGGGCGAAATCCTCATCACCGGCGCGCAGGAGGAGAAGAGCCAGATCGCCAATGCGATCTATGCCTGCCTGCTGGCCTGCAACGGCTACAAGGTCGCTCCCGAGCAGTACATCCCCATGACGCTGGTCACCAAGGATAACGTGGATCTGTATCGCTAAGCGCTTTCGTTTGCCGCGCGCCCGCAGGGGCGCGCGGATTGATCCGACCGCTTCTTTGTCCGGGAACGCCCCTGTCCACATCAACGCACCCAAAAAGCGCCCGTGACCCATTCATGGGTCACGGGCCATTGTGGCGTCAGACGCCCTGGGTTTCCCAGAATACGCGCGCGTTTTCCTCGACAAGCTCGGCGTTGTTTTCAGCGTCGGCTACGCTTTTTGCAAAGGACACGACGCCGTGTTCCTCCAGCAGGAAGCAGCAGACGCCCGGCTTTTTGGCAAGCATGTCGTAGATCATTCGCATGCCCTGCTCGTCTACGGTGTTGTTTTTGATCTTGCACACGGGAACGGGCACGTCCATGATCTGCTTCATCTGCTTGGTCACCAGGGGCATTTCGTCGAAGCGGTTGGCGCACATGATGGAGTAGACCGGGTGCACGTGTACGATGCCGCCGATCTGCTCAAAGCGGCGGTACAGGCCGCCGTGCAGGATGGTTTCCTTGGTGGGCTTGATCGAGCCTTCCACCAGATTGCCATACAGATCGGTAATGATGAGGTTCTCTTCAGCCGCCTGCCCCAGGGTGATCCCCGAAGGCTTTACGATCATCAGATCCGTGCCGGGCAGACGCACGCTGATATTTCCGCCGGAGGCAGCCGCAAGGCCGCATGCAAACGCCCTGTGCGACGCCGCAAGATAAGCGTTTTTCGCTGTGATAAAATCCAGATACATTTTGACAGCCTCCCAACAGACAGGTTTGTGGACAGTGGGACCGAAGATATGATATCATGGTACGATTGCTTTGCCAAGAAAAAACTGCGGGGTGATGAGACATGAAAAAAGGCGCAATGCTGACGGCCCTTGTTCTGATCGCGCTGATGCTCGCGGGCTGTTCCTCCTCTGAGGGGTTGAACGGTTCATATGTGGCGGTGAACCCACCGGTTGAAAGCGGGGAAATGGTCATCAAGGAGCTGACCTTCAGCAATGGCAAGGTCACCATGATTTCCGGCGATGTTCAGCAGACCGTTTCCTATCGCCTCCAGGGCGATACCTTCACGATCGTGACCGACTACGGCGATTTTAGCTATGACTATGCCCTGCGGGAGGATGGAACCCTGGTGATAGACGGCGTGGATTACCGCAAGCAATAAGTGGAAATACAGCAGATCTTGACTTTTGCTGTATTTGGCATATAATAAAAGCTCGTGAGCATCTTGATGGGGGGGTTCGAAGACGTTTTGCAGCCTATCAAAAAAAGTAACCTCGTAGACGAGGTATACCAGCAGCTGGTGAACATGCTGGCGTCCGGCGAGTATCCGGAAGGAAGCAAGCTGCCTTCGGAAACCCAGCTTTGCGAAGCGCTGGGCGTAAGCCGTAACACGGTGCGTACAGCGATGAGCAAGTTGATTGCTTTGGGAATTGTGGACAATCAGCAGGGGTTTGGCAACTGCGTGCGCAGCATGAATGTGGGCATGTACGCCAATTCCATTCTGCCCTGTATGCTGGCCAACGCGAGCGACCTTGTATCGGCGACGGAATACCGCATCGGTGTGGAAAGCATGGCGGCGCGCCTGGCGGCTATGCGAGCGACCGGGGAGGATATCTGCAAGCTTCAAGACGCCTATGAGCGCGCGGACCGGTGCATTGATTCGGAAGATATGTTCGCCAAATATGACATGGAGTTTCACCGGTATGTGGCGGAAGCCTCCAGGAACCCCCTCTTCATCCGCACATCCGAGATGATCGAGGCCATGTATACAACGTGGCTGATCGGCTTTCAGCGCAATCATGGCGTGGACAAAAGCCACGACTACCATTCCCGCATCTGCGAAGCCATTGCGCGCCACGATCCGGACAGCGCTGCGCTGAGCATGCAGCAGCACCTGGAGGATGTGCTGAGCAAGGTGAAGCAGGACATGGAAAAGAAGAAGCAGCTGGAAGCCCGGAAATAAAAGGCGGAAAAACAGTTTACAGGCCCGGAAAAGCGCACCCTGCGCGCCGGGCCTTTGCATTTGCCACCTCTGGCGCGTCCGCCCGTTTTGCGCTATAATGACACGGTTCCCCCACCAAACTGTCGGCGCGCCGCGCCGAAAGGAGCTACGCATGAAGATATCCAAGCAGGACGCGCTTACCTGGTTTCGCTTTTTTGCCGAGCTGCCGGAGGACGAGGACCTTCTGCCCCGCCAGCAGGAGATCGCCTGGGCTGTGTTTTCGCAGATCGAGGAGGCGGTGGACGACCGTTTTCGCCGCCTCAAGGAGCAGATTCGGGGACTCAAGACGGTCGCAGGGCGCACCTTCTTCGTCGGAGACGAGGGACGGTTTTCCGCCGGATGCCGCTCCTGCCTGACGGGCACGGGCCTGAGCGCCGTGCGCAAGACCAACAGGTGCAACCTGCAATGCAGATTCTGCTATGACTATGGCGTGATGGACCAGCTTCCGCCCGTGGGCGAGGGGATGTGGGAAATCGGCGGCACCAAGTTCCGCGTGGAGGACATCGACCTGCTGCTGTCCATCCAGCACAAGCCCACCGGCATTTCGTACGTGTATCTGGAGCCGTTCATGGAGATCGGGGAATATGGGCCCATCATCCGCCGGTTCCACGAGGCGGGCGTGCACCAGCACATGTACACCAACGGCACGTTGGCCAACGAGCACAACCTTTCCGAGCTGGGCCGCGCCGGCCTTGACGAGCTGCGCTTCAACCTGGGCGCGTCCGGCTGCGCGGACGGCGTGATCGAGGCCATGCGCATCGCCAAGCGGCATATTCCCTTCGTGGGCGTGGAAACGCCCATGACCCCGGAACTCTATGAAGCCTTCCTGCGCAAAAAGGATGCCATCCTCTCCACGGGCATTGACTTCATCAACCTCGCGGAGCTGCATCTCAACCCAAACAACATCGGCAACTACTGGGGCGAGAACCTCTATCTGTGCCGCCGGGGCTATGTATCGCCCGTGTGGAGCCGGGAGCTGACGCTCACGCTGATGAAGCAGGCGGATGAGGAGGGGTGGGCTCCCGTGGTGCATGACTGCTCCAACCATACCAAGTTTGCCCGCGACCTCAACCTGCGCGCCAGGGAAGGCGGCTGGTTCGGGGCCAGCAGCTACGGTTGCGAGTTTGACCGCCTGCCCTACGAGGCGTTTCTGCCCATTTTGTCAGACCCGGATTTTGCGTTTCTCAGCGAGGAGCCGCTGCCCGACGGCTACCGCCCGGGCGATCTGGTGCTGTAAGCCTGGCAGGCAAAACCCCAAAGCAAGAGGCGCGAGCCGCGATCGGCGGCTCGCGCTTTTGTTTTGGACGCGCGAAAAAACTCAGGCGCTCTGCTCCATGCTCATCTTGTCCGCCAGCATGGCGATGAACTCGCCGTTGGTGGGCTTGTCCTCCGGGGTGCAGACGCGGCAGCCGAAGGCACGGTTGAGCGTGTCCACGCGCCCGCGGTTCCAGGCCACCTCAATGGCGTGGCGGATGGCGCGTTCGACCTTGCTGGCCGTGGTGCCGTACTGTCGGGCGATGCTGGGATACAGCTCCTTGGTGATGCGGTTGATGCGGTCGGGCTGCTCGATCACCATTTTCACCCCGCAGCGCAGGAACTGGTAGCCCTTGATGTGCGCCGGGATGCCGATGGTCAGAAACAGGCTTCCCAGGCGCTCGTCCAGGCTTTGGACATGGGGCCTGACAGGAGCCTGCGCCTGGGGCAGCACGGAACGCTCCTCCTGGATGTCGCGGATGTGGCTGAGCAGATGCTCCGGCTCGAACGGCTTGACCATGTAGAAGACTGCGCCCAGGTCAATCGCGCGGGTCACGAAGTCGTCGCGGCTGAGCGCTGACATCACGATGGTTTTGGGCGCGGGATCGATCTGCCGGGGCAGCTCCTCCAGAAGCATGTAGCCGTCCATCAGCGGCATCACCAGATCGGTAATCATCACGTCAAAGCGGCTATCTCGCAGGCATTTCAGAGCCTCTACGCCGTTGGCGGCCTCGGCTACCTCCTCCACGCCCTCCTGGGCGCGAAGATAATCGGCGATGCGTTTGCGAAGCGTTCCATGGTCGTCCACCACGAGAATGCGGATGTTGAGCACGGTCGGTCCCCTCCTGAGTGTTTGTTTTCCGCATTATAGCACAGGAACCGCCGTCAGCAGGGGAATTCGTGGAAATTAGAACCAATGCTCTATCTTTCGACATCCCAAACCCATGGAAAAGCCGCACAAACGGCGCTTTTCAGCAGGCGACGCTTCGGGAGGCTGGAGATTCGCCCGCGGTTTCCTGCTCGTACATGGTCTGCATGGAGCCTAGCAGAGCGTCCACGATGCGCAGCTTTTCCTCGGTCGCGTTGTTGTCCGGGTCGTAGACCACGCCCCGGCCGATGGTCAGGGTACGGTGCCTGCGGCTTGCGTAGATGGGGACAAACACCGCCCGCTTGTGGGTTTTGGCATAGTACATGGGCGCGATCATCGCAAAGCCCGTGTAGAGCTGTCCCACGCCCTCGCGCGCATAGCCGCCCTCGCCGGGGGCGTGGTTTTCGGCATTTTCGGGAAAAACCAGAATGTTGTCGCCCGCCTGCATGGCGTTGAGCGTTTCGCGGAAGGTGCGCATCAGCTCTTTGGGCTGTCCCCGGTAGACCGGGATGGCCTCCAGGCTGTCGAACACCCACATCAGAAGCGGAGAGATCAGGTTGATCAGCGGCCGCTTCCAGCGCTCCGGCAGCCAGCGCTGGCGCACCATCGTCCCCTGGTAGATGTGTTCCACGATGGCTTCCTTTTCCATCATATTGCTGATGACCCACGGGCGGAACGTGATGGGCACATACAGGTTGGCCACCACGGGGCCGTAGATTTCGCCGTGGTTGCAGATGAGCACCATGGTGCCGTCCTCATAGCCGCTCAGGTTCTCCTTGCCGATTACCCGGTGGTAGTACAGGGGGCGCAGAAGGGTGATGATGATCCGAACCCCGAAGCGGTTCTTATGGCGCTTGACCACCACGCTGTCCAGCTGCTGGCGCAGGGCGGGGTTGTCCAGGCCCTCGCTCTCCAGGGTGAGCCAGCGCGCCAGCTTCTGAAAATGGCGGTTGTTCATGGGGAAGCGCAGCGTGGTGACGATGGCGGCAAGCAGCAGCAGCACCGGCGGAATCACCATCAGCGGCCGGAAGGCCGACACCAGCGAAGCAAGATCCAGCCGCGCGAGCGGCACGGAGGGCATGCACAGGAGCGTAAGCAGAATCAGCGCCAGCATCTGCCCCAGCAAAATGGCGATCTCGGTGCTCGCGGCGCGCAGCTGGGCATAGCCGTGCATGCGGTCCTTCAGTCGGAACTGCGCCACGTCGGTCATGCGGCGCTCCAGCTCCGCCAGGGCGGTCACGCTCACGGCCAGGCCGCTGGTGCACAGCGCCACGGCCAGGGCGCTCATGAGCAGGCCCGGATCGTGGTCGAGCTGGCGATAGAGCAAAAACAGGCCGTACAGCCATAGAAACAGCCCCACCAGCAGCAGCTGCGTATCAAAGGGGCGCTTCACCAGACGCAGGCATAGAACCGAAACCTCGCGCATGATCATCGTGCAGGCGACTGCAAGAAGCATGCACACCAGCAGCTCCTGAGCGCTCAGGCCGATGAAGGTATACACCATGACAAGCGTAAGCTGCAAAGCGATGAGCACCAGCGTGTGCATGCGCTGAAAGGCGTCAAAGGCGTTGACCTCCCGAAGGTCTGCCGCCATTTGCGCCGCGGTCTGGGGATCGGTGTCGTCGGGCAGGTCCTCCAGGGCCAGCAGGTCGCGCTCGCGCCATTGGCTGTAGAGCTCCAGCACGCCGCCCGCCGCAAAGCCGCCCCAGAGCTGCCAGGCGGCGGTCGTGTCCAGGTTGGCGGACAGAATCCAGGCCATCGCGGCCAGCGGAACCAGATGCACCAGCGCCGTCAGCAGCCAGTAGGCCCGCGCGCCGATGGTGCGCCGCATGCGGCGGCCGATCAGTCGACGGCCCGCGCCGCTGCGCAAAGCGATGGACAGTACCGCCGCAAAGGTGAGCCATACCGGCGTGGACGTCCACAGCACCGGATAGAGCGCGATGAGCGCAAGGCTGCACAGCAGCGTGATCGCCGTCAGCACGCAGAAAACCGCGCGCATGCGCCGCGTCAGATACTTGCGGCGATCGCCCAGAAAGGTGTGGGCAAAGGCGCCCGCCATGCGCGCGCTCATGAACATGGCGCCGCCGAATACCGGCAGCATGCCCAGCGCGCTGGAAAAGAGGCTGGTGTACATATATTGATAGATCGTGCTCAGCGACATCAGCACCAGCATGACGCGGCGGGATGAGGCTACGTAGATTTTTTTTGGCTCGCTTTTCTTGCGCATGGTTCGCTCCCCTTGCGGAATAATCCCTGTAAACCGCTTGTATTGTAGCACAGGCAAAGGCGCGCGGGCAAGCGCGGGCTACCCAAAACCGCCTTTGGGCGGCCCAGGTGTCGCCGTGGTCATATCCTTTCCAAGGGTCGCATAGCCTACCTACAAAGCCGCTTTAGGAGGAGTCATGATGACGGATAGGAGCATGGATTTTTTGGAAAAGCAGAGCGCCGGCGCGGCCAAAGCGCTGGAGGTGCTTCGGGAGGAACTGCCCCTCCAGCGTTTTGTGGGCGAAAGCCTGAGCCAGGCCGTGGTAGAGGGTGAGGTGGCCCTGCCCGGCGGCCTGCGCGAGGAAACCACCGTGCTCAGCGCCGAGGCCATGGCGGTGCTGGACCGCAGCGTGGCGGAGGCCGATCGTGTGACTGCCGAGGGCAAGGTGGTTTTTCATGTGCTCTATACGCAGGGCGATCCTACGCACGTGAGCGCGCTGGAGGCTTCGGCCGAATTCAGCCATCCGGTGGAGCTGCCAGGCGCGCAGGCGGGCATGACAGCGCCCGTCAGCCTGATGGTGGAGCATGTGGAGGCCAGCGCCCAGGGGGGACGGCTGCATCTGATGGCCATTTTGCGCGTGCAGGTGCGCGTCTTTTCGGACGAGCCCATGGAGGTAGTCACGGGCGTGCGCGGCGCGGACGGGCTGATGCTGCGCACCGAAACGCTCAGCGGCTGCCAGACCGTGGCAAGGGGCGAGCAGGATGTGCTCGTGCGTGACGAATGCGACCTGGGGGCGGTATTGCAGATCACCGATACGCTGTACGCTACGGCCATCGCCACCGTGCAGGACGTGATGGGCGGCGAGGAGCGGGCCACGCTGTCGGGCAATATTCTTTTGGAAGTTGTGCACCGCAGCGCCATGCCCTCGCGTCCGCTGGTGGTTACGCGCCATACCATTCCCTTTGAGGAAACCGTATCCCTCACGGGCGAGGAGGGCGATTCGCTCTGCGCTGGCGCGGTGGTCAAGGACGTGGCCGTGCTCTCACAGGAGGGCGAGGAGGAAGGCAGCCGCACGCTTCGCGCGGAGGTGCTGCTGGGCCTGAACGCGCAGGCCGCGCGGCAGCGGGACCTGTGCCTGCTGCTGGATGCCTACACCACCCAGGGCGACTGTCTGTCGCTGGAGAAGCAGGAGGTCAGGCGGGCGCTGGCGCATAAGCAGGTACATACCGCCGAGAGCGGCAAGCTCACCCTTCTGCTGGACGGGCAGCCGGCTGTGCGCACGCCCCTGCGCGCTGCGCTTCGCCCCGTAGTGACGGACATGACCCGCGCGGGCGGCAAGCTGAACGTGGAGGGCATGATGGAGGTGACCCTCCTGTATATGACCGACGACACGGAAACGCCCCAGACCTACCAGGCCGAGGAACCCTTCCGCATGTGCTTCGCGTGCGATGTGAGCCTGCCCGAAAGCCTGGTGCTGACGACCAGCAACATCGACGCCAACGGCATCACCAGCGACCGGGTCGAGGTGAAATACATTTTGCATCTGGATTGTCATGACGTTCAGCTGGCGAGCGAATCGCTGGTGACGCAGGTGGCGCAGGAGCCCTCCGAGGAGGCCGAGCCGGGCATCCTGATGTATTTCAGCCAGCCGGGCGAAAGCCTGTGGGATATCGCCAAGCGCTACCGCGTCAGCTGTGACAGCCTCAAGCGGATGAATCCCGATCTGGAGGAAAGCGGAAGCGAGCAGGCACAGCGCGTGATTCTGTGGCGGAAGTGAACGGCTCCACCCTGCGGAACCGCGGATGAAGGGCCCCTGGACGGGCATGACCTGTCCGCAGCAGAAACGCAACGTCCGCCGGACGGCGGGAGCGCATACGCTCCGGCTGTCCGGCGGACGTTTGCCGCCTTTAGCGGAAAAGCGGCCGGGCCGCCTCGCATGGCACGCCCGTCTGGCACAGGCCGCAGCCGAAGCGGGGCCGGCACTGGGGTAATATGACGGTCTGATAGGCAAGGCAAAGGTGGTGGTCCTTTCCCCGCTCCAGCGAAATGGCCTTGCCGGGACAGCGTCTTATGCACGCGCCGCAGCGGATGCACCACTCGTAGTGGCTGCGGTATTCGCGCGGGGTGGGCGGGGTCTCCCAGGCGGCGACTAGGCTGCCGAAGCGTCCAGCCATGCCGCGACGGGTGATCAGTCCCCTGGAGAGGCCGAAGGTGCCCAGGCCGCAGGCATAGGCGGCATGCCGCTCAGACCAGTTGCTGGTAAAGGCGGGCCCGTCCTCTGTCTCCGGCTCGGACACCGTCCAGAATTCCGGCGAGAGCGAGGGCGCGACCGTTTCAAAGCCCGCATCCCGGAGGGCCTTTTGCAGATGCAGGGTCAGCGCTTCCACAAAGCGCTGGCCCTCCACCCGACCGTAGAGCCAGGCCTGACTGGGCACGGATCGGGCGGCGCGGTTGCGGCTGCGCACGGCCTGGCTGAAAGGCAGGAAAAAGCTGATCACCGTCCGCGCGTCCGCAAGCCACTGGCGCGGCGGCCGGTAGTGCGGCCCGATGACGCCGGGGGCCAGAAACGCCTCAAACAGCGGGTCCACGGCGCTGGCGTAGCCCAGCAAGGGAGGATCGAACAGGGTCAGCGCCTCCCCGCTCTGCTCCATCACCACCCGGTTGAGCGGCGATTCAAGCGTAAAATCAGCGGCCAGCTTTTCAAGATGTGCGGCATCCATGCTTCGGGCCTCCCTAGTCCAGCGTGCGCTTGTAATACCGGCGCATGCGTCCGTCATAGGCGGGACGGGTGCAAACCAGCGCGTAGCCCGCCTTTTCAAAGTTGTGCCAGGACGCGCTGTTGCCGGGGTCCACGGTGGCGTAGATGGCGCGCCCGCCCATGGCGCGCGCCATTTCCTCAAACAGGTTCAAAAACCGCGTATGCATGCCGCGCCCCTGATAGCGCGGCAGCACCAGCACGTCATGAAAATCATAGGTGTTTTCCTCCGGCTCGCCCAGCTTGCGGGCGTAGCCGCGGTCGCCACGTGTGCGCCAGGAGGCCATGGCCGCGTAGCCGGCCATCACGTCCCCCTCGAAATAGCCGAATGCCTCGCGGTTTTGCAGCCATTCGTCAAATTCCCATTCCTCCGAAGGAAAGAACCACGCGGGGTCGGCCAGGGCGGCGAGCACCTCGTTTTGCATGCGCATCATCTGCGCCTTGTCGCCTTCGTGGAGCTGGCGCAGGGAAAAGCCTTTCAGCAGAAACGGGCCGGCGTTGCGGGGCAGGTTCATGGCGGGATGGCCTCCTTGTGTATGAGTGGCCGCGCAATGCGCGGCGGAACTGTGGTTATTGTAGCACAAAAAAGCGGCGCGGCGCAATGCGCGCCGCGCCGAAGTCCAGCTCAGTCCCGAAGCACCAGCACCTCCAGGGCGGTCACCTGGGGCGGAATGCTGCGGGTCATGACGCCGTTGTAATACACGGTGACGGTATCGCCGTCCCCCCATTCCACGGTGGGCAGGGGCGCAGGCTGGGAGGCGTCCGCCTCGTCGCCGCCGGCGGGTTCCTCCGCAACAGGCTCCTGAGCGGCGGGCTCGTCCATGGCGGATTCATCCTCGTCAGATTCGTCCATGACGGATTCGCCCTTGTCAGGCTCCGCTGCGACGGATTCCTCCGCCCCGGCGTCCTCCTGCGCCGCGCCGTCCATGGCGGGCGCATCCTCCACCGAAGCGGACAGCACGCCGGTGAAGGTCTGCTCGGAGAGCAGCACGCGGTATTCGTTCCCGTCCGCGTCGGTCAGGGTAAAGCCCGCGCTGTCCCGGTCGCTGACCACGCCGGAGAGCTCCGGCACCACGATATGTCGGGCCGTGACCTGGCCGGGATAGCTCATGGCCATCACGCCGTTGTAGTAGACGGTGACGGGCATGCCCTGGAACAGGTGCGGCATGGACCCGTCCACCCGGATGATCACGTCTCCGAAGATCGGATCGCCGGTGAGCAGCACGCCCATGGACAGGGAAAGGTCCACCGTGCCGGTCAGCCGGTAACAGCCCACGCGGTCGGCGTGCGCCTGCGGGGGAAGGCTGCGCGTGAGGCGGCCGTCATATTCCACGAACACATACTGGCCTACCTCGATGTCACCCTCGGCCAGAATGCCGTCCATCACGGTGGTTTCATCCACGTTGAGCAACACGCTGCCCAGCTCGATATCCTCCATCACAAAGCCCTGCTCAAGCACCTCCGTCACCAGGCCTTCCAGCAGGGTGTCAGGCTCATTCTCCTCGGCAAAGGCGCCAAGGGGCAGGGCCAACGCCATCAACAGCGAGAGCGCCAGGGCAAGAAAGCGGTTCTTCTTCATCTTCATGCATCCTCCTTTGGGCGGCACCCGGCCGTCTGCCGGGCCCTTCAGTGGAACAGACGAATCGGACGGCCCAAAGGTTCCAGACAAGAAAAAGAAATTATGTTTTTGCAGAAAACCGGTGCAACGCGCCGCCCGGTCAGAAACAGAAGGCTTCGTAATCCTCTTTGGAAAAGCGGTGATAGCTGACAAAGCCGTTGTGCCGGTCGATACAGTAGCGAAAACCATCGGGCACGCCGTCCTCAAAGTATACCAGCAGGTCAAATTCGCCGTTGCTGACGGACTCGACATGCACATGGGACGAATGGCGGCGAAAGACGGCGAGCAGGTCGTCCGCCGTCGCGCCGGGGGTTTGGGCGGTATGAATCAGGTCGCGCAGAAAGGCGGCGGCAGGAGCCTGCGCCACCACGCGCGCCACGCCCTCGGCGGGGATGGCGAGGCAGAACCCGTCCGCGTGGGGTTCGACGTGAACCGCGCCGAACAGATCGGCGCGCGCTGCGAAAAACGCGTCCAGCGCCGTCTGAATCGTCCGCGGGTCGGCGTCCACGTCCAGCATGCGCCCAAGGGACGCGCACGGATAGTTGAGCGACAGGGGCGCACGAGCCAGCCCTAGCTTCAGGGCCATTTCCGCAATCACACCGCACAGGTTTTCCTCCAAGGCGTTCAAAGCGAATCCTCCTTCATTCATTGGGCCACTGACCGCCGAAACGCTCCGCCAGCGCTTCGTCTCTCATGTAGATCGTTGAAATCAGCATGCCGTTGGCGCCGCGCAGCTCGTACACCGGGGTGAATCCGGGGAACGTGCCGCTGACCGGTCCGCAGGCTTCGTCTATGATATAGTCGATGGGCGTTTCTTCGCTATACGTTATGGAACGGTAGATGTAGACACGCCGGGCAACCTCTTCGGCAAGGAAATGGAAAACGGGGACAGGGGTAAAGGCATTATCGGACAGATTGATTCGGCGTGAGTCGTCGACTTCAAGGATGCGCCGGATCTGTGCCGTGGTGCTTTCATACCAGTAATCCCTTTCCAGCAGATCGCACATGGATTGACCCACCGGGTTGAGATAGAACTTTTCAAACGGATGCATCCAGGCGATCCAGCAGGCCTGTCCCGCCAGCAGCGCGGCCAGGCCGCCCGCCAGAAGCCGGCGCGGCCAACGGCGGGCGCGCAGCAGGTCAAACAGCCACTTTATGCCGAACAGCGCCACCACCACCAGCTCCGGGAAAATGAAGTACATGTGCCGCCAGCCGCTATAGAGCGTGCTGTGCAACAGGATGGCCGCGGCTATGGGCAACACGGCTACCGTCAGGCACAGCGCGAACCAGCGGCCCGGTCCGAGCAAGACGCGGCGCAGGGCGCTGCCCAGCCGGCGGCGATTGCGCAGAACAAACGCCGCCGCGCCCGCCACCCCTGCGAGCGTGACGGCCAGGTACCATAACGGAATCGAGAGCGACAGCCATGTGGGAAGGTAGTACCATGGCAGCGCATAGCATGGATAGCTGCTGCCCAGGAAATAGACCTCGCCGCTCCAGTCGTTGTAGTTGGAAAATTTAGAAAACGCTTCCGCGATAAAGCTCAGCGGCGACGCCCAAGCGGCGGGCGTGACCAGCACATAGCAGGCCAGCGTCAGCAGAAGCGCCAGGGCATGCCTTGCCAGCCGCGCGAGGAAACGCCGTGCGCCGCCTTCCTTCCATACGGGCGCCAGCACGCCGTCGCGCAGCGTCCGATACCCAAACAGCAGCGCCGGAAAGAGAAAGCCGATGATGCGGGTATTGGCGCAGAGGGCGAAAAGAAACGCGCTGAGAAGCTCCCACCGCCATTTTCCCTCATGGCTGAGGCTCAGCGCCGTGGCAAGCAGCGCCCAGCAGCAGGTGGCCGTGAACACCATGTCCTTGATGTTGGTAAACTGCTCGCCCCAAAAGCGGGGATACAGCGCCAGCATCATCAGGCCAAGCAACGCGTACCATCTGTTGCGAAAGACCCTTTCCAGAAAGAGATAGAAGCACGCCAGGCCCGACAGGCAGATAAGGAAGGTCCACAGATGACGCATCATGTAGATGTCGCACGATGGCATGGTGAAGCCCGTGAGGTGCTCCGCCACCACGGTGGGCATCTGAAGCGTCACGCCGTAGTACCGGTCTTTATAGGTTTCCAGCGGTTGGTCGCAAGCGCCAAATCTTTTCCGAAAAGCGTTTCAAAAGCATACTGATAGCTGATGAGCGTGCTGTTGCGTTCGACCGCCTCGTCAACGGTGATCCCGTAATCCCTGTAGGTATAGCGGCCCACGGCCAGCATGGCCAGCAGCGCAAGCGCCGCAAGCAGACGCGGCCAGAAAGCTCCCTTTGCGCGAATCGACACATGCTCCATGCGAATCCTTCCTTTTCTGTTGGCTTGTGCAGCCCTTTATCCCAGCAGCGAAAACAGATCCACCTGGCTGGTTTCCGGCAGCCCCTCCAGCGCGCCCTGGCCGCGCAGCATCTCCACGATGCTCTGGCCGATGTGCGCGCGATTTTGCAGATCCTCGATGCTGATGTAGGG
>CALVNG010000023.1 GCA_944349545.1 uncultured Eubacteriales bacterium | reverse complement strand
TCCCGGCCCTGCCGCCTTTCCAGCCCCGGCGGCTCTCTGCGAAGGCCTTGCGGGCAAGCTACTCTTCCCGTCATCGCCATGTGCGGAATGATAGCAGGGATTCTTCGGGCTGTCAAGGGGAAGCACAAAAAAAGTGCAGCGCGCCGTATTCCCGCGTCCCTGCTTTGGCGGCGCCTTGACAAATAAACATTTGTCTGATATATTTAACATATGCTTAAATACTGAGGTGTCCTATGACCAAACGCGAACAGGAAATCCTGTCATGGATTCGTGAAAACCCGCTGATCTCCCAGCAGGAGCTGGCCCAGCGGGCCGGCATCACGCGTTCCTCGGTGGCGGTGCACATTTCCAACCTGATGCGCAAGGGCTTGATCCGCGGGCGCGGCTACCTTCTGGGCGAAGGGGCCTATGTCGCGGTGGTGGGCGCGGTAAACGTGGATATCGGCGGCACGCCGGACAGCGCGCTTGTCCCGGCGGACAGCAACCCCGGCCGCGTGACCGTCACGCTGGGCGGCGTGGGCCGCAACATCGCAGAAAACCTGTGCCGTCTTGGGAAGCGCGTGCTGATGGTCACCGCCATGGGCGAGGACGCGCACGCCCAGCAGATTCAGCACAGCTGCCGCGAACTGGGCATCGACCTCAGCCGCAGCCTGACCGTGCCCAACGCACGCACCTCTACCTATCTGTGCCTCAACGACGCGGATGGTGAAATCGTGGGCGCGGTGAGCGACATGGCCATCTATGACGCACTGACCCCCGCCTATCTGTCCACGCAGCTGGAGGCGCTCAACCGGGCGGCGCTGGTGGTGCTGGACGCCAACCTGCCGCCCGAAAGCCTGTCCTTTCTGGCTGAAAACCTTAAGCCGCCCCTGTTTGCCGACCCCGTTTCGGTGAAAAAGGCGGGCCGCCTGCGTCCCATCCTCGCGCGCCTGACCGCCATGAAGCCCAATCGGCCCGAAGCCAGCCTGCTGACCGGCGTGGACATCCGCAGCGACAGTGATCTTCCCCATGCCGCGGAGGCGTTCTTCGCGCTGGGGCTGAAAAACGTGTTCATCTCGCTGGGCGCCGAGGGCGTTTATTATGACGACGGCCGCGAGCGCGGCATATTGCCCTGCTTCGCCAGCCCGGTCATCAATACCACCGGCTGCGGCGACGCATTTCTGGCCGCCGCCGCCTGCGCCTGGCAGGAGGGCTGTTCGCTGCGTCAAATGGCGCTTCATGGCCTGGCTGCTTCCGCCATCTGCGCCCGCTCGGACAGCGCCGTGAGCCCCCTCATCACCCCGGACGCCATCGCAGGCATCATCCAAAACGCATAGCAAGGAGGAACCAAGTATGAACCTTGAGAGGTATCTCGACGTATCGCCAGAGGTCAAGGCCGCGATTGAAGCGGGAAAGCCCGTCGTTGCGCTGGAATCCACCATCATCTCCCATGGCATGCCCTATCCGCAGAATGTCGAAACCGCCCTGAACGTCGAGCGCATCGTGCGCGAAAGCGGCGCGGTGCCGGCGACCATCGCCATCATCCAGGGCAAAATCACCGTGGGCTGCACCCCTGAGCAGATCGAGCATCTGGGCAAAAAGGGGCTGGCGGTGACCAAGGCCAGCCGCCGCGACCTGCCGGTGCTGCTCTCCCGCGGCGAAGACGGCGCCACCACCGTGACCACCACCATGATCGGTGCGGCGCTGGCGGGCATCCGCGTCTTTGCCACAGGCGGCGTGGGCGGCGTGCATCGCGGCGCGGAAACCACCATGGATATCTCCGCCGATCTGGAGGAGCTGGCGCAGACCCAGGTGCTGGTGGTATGCGCGGGGGCCAAAAGCATTCTGGACCTGGGCCTGACGCTGGAATATCTGGAAACCAAAGGCGTGCCCGTCATCGGCTACCGCACCAAGGAGCTGCCCGCCTTCTACACCACGCATTCCGGCTTTCAGGTGGATTACCGGCTTGATACGCCCGGGGAGATCGCGGAAGCCTTCGCCGTCAAGCTGGACCTGGATCTGCCGGGCGGTATGCTGGTAACCAACCCCATTCCCGACGAATACGCCATGGACCTGGATTATATCAACCGCAACATCGACGCCGCCATCGCCGAGGCCGAATCGCTGGGCATCCACGGCAAGGAAACCACGCCCTTTTTGCTGGACAAGATTCAGAAGCTCACCGGCGGCGACAGTCTCAAGGCCAATATCCAGCTGGTCTACAACAACGCGCGCCTGGGCGCGCAGATTGCCTCGGAGCTGGCGGGGCGCTAAGCCCCTTTTCCCCGCAATCGAAAACCCGGACGGCGATGCCGTCCGGGAGATTTTGTTTTGGGAAATATGCACTTTTCCTGCCTGCTCGATCTGGAAAACCAACCGTCTATATCTACGGCCTTACAGCCGCTGGTAGGAAAATCCGATCCGGTGAAAAAATCACTCACAGGAAACCACCATTCGGTGGTATTACTCGTCGTCCAGTTCTTCGTCAGCCTCAAAGTCCGCTTGAACTACTTCGATAAGTTTCTCGAGCAGGTCTTCGTCTTCCACGGGAAGGAATTCCTCGATTTCCTCGCCGTCCTCTTCCGATTCGACAACCTTCATGATATAGAGATTGACGGCTTCCTCTTCCTCGTGGTGGTCGCAATGCTCGCATTCACAGTCGCATTCGCCATCATGAGCTTCGCCCAGTACAACGTATTCTTCACCGTTGTAGAAGAAATAGCGCACGACTTCCAGCAGCACATTGTTTCCGTCCTCATCAACGCCTTCGATGAGGTCCCTGGTTTCTTCTTCGGCGGCTCCTACGCCGCCCAACGGCTGATCGTCGCAGTACAACGGTATCGCCCCACTTTCTTTGCCTGTTTTCCATCGCCGCTCCGGGTCATTTCCAACGCCGTGTCATCACAGCCTGCGGCGGAACGCCGGCTAGCCGCGACGGGAGTGGCAATTCCCTTTCCTATCCTCTTGGTTCGATCTTATTATAACCCAAAGCATCCGCAGAAACAAGGCTTTTTGCGAAAATTTTGTGGTTGATTTTTGTAAACTTTTTTGATAGAATAAGAGTGTTGGGGCAGCCGGTCAGGGCTTGTCCTCTTTCTTTTGCAGCGGCTCCAGGCTGCCGTCCGGCCGCTTCAGGCGTACGCTCTCCAGCACGGCCTGCATATTCTGCCGGAATCCCTCAAGGTATTCGCGGCGCAGGGCCTCGCGCTCCACAAGCTCCTCATGCGTCAGCTCCCGCTCGCGGCTGAGGCGCGTAAGCTCGCTGATGCGTTCGATTTTTTCATGTTCCATGCCATCATCCTTTCGGGAGGTCATCCGTCATGGTACAGGGCAAGTGGTTTCCCACAGGCAGCGATCTTTCCCAGCCGCTGGCCATCCGGCAGGCGGTATTCGGCCGCGGTCACGACGCATTGGACGCCTGGGCGCAGCAGGTAGCGGTCTATGCCGGGAATGAAGCCGTGGGCGCCGCCCGCCTGTGGTGGCGGGACGGGGCGTTCTGGCTGGGCGAGGTAGGCGTGCTGCCCCCATGCCGCGGCAAGGGCTACGGCGACCTGCTGGTAAGGCTGCTCCTGTTCAAGGCCCTTAGCCATGGCGCTCGCTTCATCCGGCTGGAGGCCCCCGCGGAGGCAGTCGCCTTTTTCGCGCGCTACGGCTTCCGCGAGGAAGGCCGCCGGGATGGGCAGACCGTCATGGGCCTCGCCGCCGCCGACGTGCATCTGGATCGCTGCTGCGGCGGCTGCTCCGGATGCGGCCAGTGTCCGCCGGACCCGGAGGCAGGCCCCGCGCGCTAGGACCGTCCTTTTTCAGCCCGCCTTGACGGGCTTTTTCTGGAATACCCAGCGGCGCTGCAGATGGTAGCTCACAAAGAACAGCACGATATCCACGGGGATCTTGGCGGTGTTGTCGCTCCAGCCCAGCCACAGGTGCAGGCTGCTGGTGAGTACGGCGGAGAGCAGCATCACCAGGAAGAACACGCCCAGGTAGCGCAGGAACGCCCGGCTCACCTTCCCCTTGTCGGTAAAGACGAAGTTGCGGTTGAGGAAGAAGTTGGTCACCCCGGAGAGGATACGCGCAGCCACGGTGGCGATCAGGATATGGGGCACCACCCGAATGAAGAGAATGCCGACCTGGCGGTCCAGCGAGGTGCCGAAATACTTGAGCAGGTTGTTGAACAGCAGGTAGAGGCCGTAGTCCAGCAGGAAGCTGACCATCGACGTGCCCACGAAGCGGAAGAAGCCGCTGAAGATGACGCCATAGATACGCGCGCTGTCGCGGAAGGCGCGAAAATGGCTTCCCTCGTTGTTGTTTTCGTATACGGTTTCGATGGGCAGCGGACGCATGGGGATCTTCATGGCTGCGCATTCGATGAGCACGTTCATCTCATACTCGTAGCGATCGCCGGGCGCGGCGATCATCGTGGGCAGCAGGTCGCGGTGGAAGCCGCGCAGACCCGTCTGCGTATCGCCCACCCAGCAGCCATAGAGCAGCCTGAACACCACCGAGGTGATGCGGTTGCCCATCCGGCTCTTGGGCGGCACATGCTCCTGGGAAAAGTCCCGGCTGCCCAGAAGCAGCCCGGAGGGATCGCGCGCAAGGTCCTCCGCCATGCGCAGCACATCCTCCACGGTATGCTGGCCGTCGCTGTCGGCGGTCACGATGATGTCCTGATCGGGGCAGTTTTCCATCAGCCAGGCCATGCCCCGCTTGAGCGCCACGCCCTTGCCGCAGTTGGGCTGATAGCTGATGACGTGGCTGATCCCATCCTCGGGGATCTGCGAAAAAATGTTCTGAAAGCCTTCCCCGCTGCCATCGTCCACGACGACGATTCTGCCGATGCCGGCGTCCTTCAGCGCTTGTACATAAGGGGGCAGGCGGTCGTCCGGCTTGTAGGCGGGGATGACCACGGCCGTGCGCCCTGCGCAGGTCAGTTCCATGGATTCGTTCATTCCTTTCGTGAATCGGCTGTGTCAATTCAGGATGTAGGTATCCAGGTAATCGCGGATCATCGGGGTCAGGTCCTCGCCGGTTACCTCGGCCAGCAGGCCTTCAAAGTCCTCGCGCGTAGCCCGGCTGAAGGCGTAGCGCTCATAGTAGGCGCGCAGGAACTCGTCCAGCCCGCCGCCGAGCATGCGGTCCAGGGCACAGAGCATCGCGGCCCCACGGTCATAAACCACCAGCGAGTATTCCGACATGCCGGAAAAACGGTCCAACGGCGCGCCCGGCGTAACGCCCCGCGGCACCGTGACGCGAAGCGCGCTCTCCAGCTCCTGCTGCTCGTACGCCTCGCGCCGCGCGAGGCCGTAACGATCCTCCAGGTACTCCAGCATGCTGAACTGGCTCAGCGCCTCGTCCTGCCAGGCTTGGTTGACCGGGTCGCTGCCCACCACGGCGTACCACCACTGATGCGCCGCCTCATGCGCCACCACCATTTCCAGTTTCTCGCCCCCCGCTGCCAGGCGGTCGGAGCCGATCATCGCCAGGGCGGGGTATTCCATGCCGCCCATGGAGAAGCTGATCTCGCAAAGCGTATAGCTCTGGTAGGGATAGGCGCCGTAGCGCGCCGAGAAGCAATCCAGCGCCTTTTTCCCGTAGTCCAGCAGCTCCCGCGCGCGGGCCGCGTCGGTCGCATAGGCGCTGACGAGCACGCCGTCCTGCTCCGCCTGCGCGGTGTGGAACCGGTCGCTCGCCACCAGCGCAAAGTCGCGCACAGCGGGCGCGACAAAGTCGTAGCGGGTGCGGCCGTCCGCCGTCTCCGCCGTGGGATATCCGCTCCCGGCGCACAGATAGCCCTCCGGCACGGACACGCTCACGGTCCAGTTCATGCAGTCGCTCAGGAAGGGGTCGCCCACGGGATAGTATTCGTCCGTGCGCCAGGCCCCGTCCTCCCACACGGCGGGGATGACGAAGGCGTTTCCCAGCGCCCATATGCCGCTGTCCACACCGAAGCGGTACGCCATGCGCGGAAGCTGCACCGTGTAGGTCAGGGTAATTTCGATCCATTCCTCCATCTGCCACCCGTCGGCCACCGGCACAAGGAGCACGGTCTTGGCATCGTCTGTGTAGCGATAAGCCGCGGCCTTGGCCTCCCCGCCGGCGCGGGCGACCCTCGCGCCGCTCATCACCAGCGCTCCGGCGGAAAAGCCGTTCGGATAGCAGCTTTCATACAGCGCTTCCTCGGCTGCGGCGGGCGAGGTATCCGGGCTTTGGAACGCGTTGGGCCACGTGCGCAGCACCGCCGCCTCCTGCGCCCGTCCGGTGCGGTTTTGCAGCGTAAGCGTCTGCGAAACCGTCATCGCCGACGCATCCGTGTCCAGCGACGCCTCGACATAAACCGCGTCCAGCCCGTCCCAGGCCTCGATCAGCGCCTGAGAAGGCGGGGGCAGTTCCGGCGCGGGCGAAAAAACGCCGCACAGCCACAGCGCCGCCAGCACCACGGCCGTCAGAATACCTGCCGTCAGCCCGACGCGCACCGGGCGCCGCTTCATCCATTCCTTCTTCAAATCAAAGACCCCACACTATTGAGCAACACCATCACGCGCTGCGTAACGCCACGCATCAAAAGGCCGCCCACCATGCCGCCCACGATCAGCGTCAGGGCCAAAGCCAGGGCTACCAGCAGCATCTTGACCGGCAAGAGCTGCGTGTCGGGCCGGCCCGTGACGGCGCTTAAAAGGCCGCACGCCTGTGTATAGCTCACCGCCATGCCGCACAGCGCCACCAGTAGCGCCAGCCAGGGCGACAAAAGCGACAGCACCATCGCCACAAGCGCCACCGCCGCCGTGGGCAGCGTGGTCACGCCCACAAAGCCCAGCAGAAGCTCCCAGGAAAAGTGCACCTTGGCGACCCCGCAGAGGTAGACCAGGAACACCAGCGCCGGCACCGCCATACCGATGAGCTGGCACAGCACCGCCGCCCCGCCTACCGACGGAGCGATGCGCCCGGCGATATAGCTGACGCCCTGGTTCATGGAGGCCGCGTCGCTGGCCAGGCTCACGCCGGTCAGGGTCGAGATGGCCGAAAGCAGCACGCCCACAAAGCTGCGCATCACCACCATGCCGCACAGGAACGTGAGCAGCAGCGTCAGCGCCGCCACGATGGGACCCGTGAGCATGTCCCGCTTTTCCAGCATGCCGCGCAGCACCTCCTGCGGACGCGTAAAGCTGTCCAGAAAGGTGCGCGGCAGGGCGCTGAGTGCCGTCAGCAGCGGATTGGCTTCCCGCGCGACGGGCTGGCCGTAGCTGTAAGGCTGCTGGAAGCCCGGCGGATAGGTGCCCTGCTGGTACTGGGCATAGGACTGCCGATAGAGGCTTTGCTGCTGCGGATAGGGCTGCTGCTGCGCGCCCATATACGGCTGCTGCGCCGCGGGCGGCGGCATGCCCTGTGCTCCGCCTGCGGGCGGCGGCATGGCCGCGCCGGGTCCCGGCTGCGAATAGTTCTGGGGCATACCCTGGGTATAGCCCGGCATGTAGCCCGGCTGGACATAGGCGGAAACAGGCTCGTTGCAGACGGGGCAAAACGCCGCGCCCTGCGGGATCAGCGTCCCGCACTTGGGACAGTTCATATCGTCCCTCCTTCAAAAAGGTCCATGGGAATACGGTCCATCATAGCACGGGCCGGGGCGCGCGTCAATCCTTTGCCGCAAGGGCATAGGGGATCAGCGAGCGGTCCAGAAGGTAGAGGCGCATATCACCGGTTTCCACAATCTGGTCCGCCGGCAGCGCCTCCAGATAGGCATTCAGCGTCGAAAGCGGGTAGTACCGCTCGTCCCAGAAATCCGGTTCGGTGGCCAGCATGGCCACGTTCATTTCCTCAAGCGCCGCCTCCACCTCCTCCAACGGCAGGTTCATCAGCGGCACGATGGGGTTGGTCGTGAGCACGTAGCCGCGCCCCCTGAGCGGGTACTGATACCCGACCCGTGTGATGAGGATTTTCTGATCCTCCCCCACATGCTCCGCCACCGCCATGAGCATGCCGTAGCGCTCGCGGAAGCCGTTGTCCAGAAGAATGCGCTCGCTCTCCATCACATCCCGGCTGTAGCGGTAAAAGGTGTTGGTGTAGCCGGTCTGGTTCGTGCCTTTGACCACGCCCATCAGGCACAGGAGCATGCACAGGCAGGCGGGCAGCTTTAGCAGGAAGGGCTGCGCGGAGGCAGCGGCTTTCCGCAGCGCTTGCATGCGGGCGGGCAGAGCGTCCCGCACGCGCTCCACGAGCGTCGGCCAAAGCGTCTCCAGCGCCGATAGCGCGCCGCAGATCATCCCGCAGGATAGCAAAAACCATTGTATCGTATAGCGCGGCAGCTTGAGGAAGGAGCCGGAAAAGCTGTACAGCGGGCTGTCGAGCAGGCCCGTCATGGGCGCGAGGGTGAGCAGCGTGTACAGCGCCCACAGCCCGGCCGCGGACGCCGCCGCCGCGCCCGCGGAACGGCTGAGCACGGCGGTGGGGCCGTCCGACCGATCCAGCCGCGCCCTGCGGCGCATTCTGACCCGGCTGAACACGGCATACGCGATGACGCACACCAGCGCGATCAGCGCCAGCCGGAAGCCCCATTCCCCCACCGGCGTGGCGTAGGACTGCAAAATGGAGTCCCTGGCTTCAAAGAAGTTGAGGTGGGTGGTGGTTTCCTCCAGCTTGTACTCGATATCCATGTACATGTCGTACCAGGGCGCGTCGGTGTAGGTGGTCATCAGCCGCCAGGGCGACATCTCGCCCCATTTGAAGTAGCACCACAGGTTGCCCGAAAACCCCAGCAGCGTGCCCGCCGCGCCCGCCAGCGCCAAGCCCACCGAGCACACAAGCGCGCCCGCCGCGCCCTTGAGCTGCGTCATGCGGGCTTCCAGCCACCGCCAGACCACCCATGCCGCCACGATAAAGGGCAGCACCACGAAGCATACCACGTGCGCGCTCATCACCGTAAAGCACACGGCAAAGCACAAAACCAGCTTGCCCAGATAGGCCCTGCGCGAGCCGCGCGGCTCAAGCCCCGCGAAAAACAGCATCGCCCACAGAAGCGCCAGAATGCGCCAGATATCCCTGGGGGCGCTTTCCACGGAGAAAAACAGGTCCGGCACGAGGTTAAACAGCACCACGCCCAGCAGCACCCAGCGCCTGCGCCCCCGGCACACCACGATGAGCAGCGCCAGATAGGCCGCCGCCATGTAGAAGGTGTTCAGCCCGAGGCCGGTAAAGACGGCCTTGTCGTTGGGATAGCCCACCTCGCCGCCGGTATGGAACAGGCCGTAGCTCATGTACAGTTCCAGCGAGGGAAAATGGCTGTGCCCGCGAAAATGGCCGGTGGTATCGTCCTTTTCCAGGAGGTTTCCCAGATCGCGGTCCTCGCAGTAGCGCTGGGCAAGCGCCAGGTATTCGCCCGCGTCGCCCCCTCGCACGCTCTCCATGCTGGACATGTAGCGCACGCATACCGGCAGGAGCAGGATCATGATGCACGCCGCAAAGCACGCGGCGGCCACCGTGGCCCGGTCCATGCGCAGAAGCGCCCGCAGCCGCTGTGCGGCGTCGCGCATGGCCGCGCCCCCGCGCAAAGCCGCCCAAAACCGCGGCATGCGGCGAAGGGCCGTCCATCCAAGGCCAACCGCAGCAGCTATCGGCGGCACGCCGATGTACACCCATCGGGGCGCCTGCGGCCACAGGAGCGCCAGCAGCAGCATCCACAGATACTGGCACAGCGGCGTAGCCGCCACACCTGTGAGGAAGCAGGCCGCCCGATGCCGTGGGCTGAACCAGCCCCGCAGGCAGAAGCACAGGCCCAGCGCCGCCGCCTGCAGGGCGCAGGAGAGCAGGAAGATATTGCGCCAGCCGTTGCCGATGTCAAGCCATGTCATCAGCCCTTCCTCCCCGCCTTGACAAGCCTGTCCATCTCGGCCATATAATAGCCGTTGATATCCACCTTTTCACTCAAAAGCTTCTTTTGCTTTTCCAGCCCGATCTCCTTCAGGCCCGGCGTGGCGAGCAGCGCCTCGGCCTGCGCCGCGGCGCGCTCATAGCGGTCCTCGCCCTCGTTGAAGCAGTACATCAGATGGAAACGCTCGCTCTGCTCCCTCGTGCTGCCGGAGACGATGGTGTTGACATACAGGGCGTGCGTGCCCAGCACCGCCGCCTCGCTGGCCATGGTCGCGCCCTCGCTGAACACCAGCTGGGCAAACGCCAGCACATGATGAATCAGCTCATAGGGCGTTTTGAGCAGCCTGGGCCGGAGCGCCTCCGGCACATCGCCCTCGGCGCTTACATATACGCGTCCATATTGTTCCAGCCGCTTCACCAGCCGGATCTTGCCCTCGTCGTCCAGACCGTGCTTGCCGATGTCGTGGCTGGCGTTCCAGGCGACAAACCGCACCAGAATATACGGTTCGTCCGGATTGAAGCCGCAGTCGCGGAGCACCTGACGGTCCGGCGTGAACACGGAGGGATGCAGGTAGAACAGCTCCTTGTAGGTGTCCAGCCGCTCCTGCCGGGGGCCCAGGTCGCTCAGAAAGGTGCGGGGGGTCAGAATCTTGGTGGAGAGGTGCTTGCAGATGCGCAGCGCAAACTTGCTCACCTCGGTGTCCTCGTAGATCAAATGGGGCTTTCCGCTCACCCACGCCGCCACGGCCAGCATGGGCGCGGCGCGGCCGATCATGATGTCCGGCTTCCATTTCAGCGCCGCCAGGGAAAACTGGGCGGACAGCTTCAGAAACAACAGCGCCTTTTCCACGGGATTCTTGCCCGTGGATCTGGCGCAGCGCACATAGGGGATGCCGTAGCGCTCCAGAAGCGTGGAATTCCCGTCCTTTTCGGCCACGAAGCACAGGACCTCGTCGCCGCGCTCGCGCATGCGCCAGATGATATGGTGAAACTGGTGCACCCACGCCGGGTGAGTGAAGCAGATCATGGCCTTCATTGCTTGTCTTCCTCCCCCGCGCGGTCGATTTCCATCTTGCGCACGCGGTACTGCACATCCTCCAGGAGCTTTCGGTTATCGCTGATCAGGTCGGCCTGCACGCCGGCGACGATCACCTGCACGCCGATCATCATAAGCGCGGCGCACAGGATGAGGGACTGGATGTGCCCGCTGCCGGACCCCGTGCTCAAAAAGATGATCAGGAACCTGACGCCCAAAAGCACACCCAGCCCGAAGAACACCCCGCCGATGATGCCGAAAAAGCGGAGCGGCTTGTACATGGCAAAGGCCCTGAGGATCACCGACGAGGAGCGCTTCATATACCGCCACATGCTTTTGAACAGGCGCGAGGGCCGCAGCTCCGGGTTGGTTCGCACAGGCACGCTGGTCATGGGGATGCGGTTCCAGCCCGCCTGGATGATGGTTTCCAGCGTGTAGGAGTAGTCGTTGACCACGTTCAGGCGCAGCGCGCCCTCGCGGCTGTAGGCGCGGAACCCGCTGGGCGCGTCGGGGATCTCGGTATTGGAGGCCACCCGCACCACCCAGCTGCCCAGGTGCTGGAACATCTTTTTCTTCCTGGAGAAGTGCTCCGTTTCGTCGATGGGACGCTCGCCGATGACGATATCGGCCTTCTTTTCCAGAATGGGCCGCACCAGGCGCTCGATGTCCTCGCCGCGGTACTGGTCATCGGCGTCGGTGTTGACGATGATATCGGCCCCCAGGTGCAGGCAGGCGTCGATGCCGGCCATGAACCCGCGCGCAAGGCCCCGGTTCTGCTTAAAGGATACGATATGCTTTACGCCCCATTCGCGGGCCACCTCCACCGTGCGGTCGGTGGAGCCGTCGTTGATGATCAGGACTTCGATCTCATCCACCCCGTCGATCTGCCGGGGCAGGTGGTCCAGCGCCACGCGGAGCGTCTCCGCCTCATTATAGCAGGGAATCTGAATGATCAGCTTCATTGGCAGGCCCTTCCTTACGTCTGGTGTACACATCAAACCAACGTTATCATACCGTTTTTCCCGCTTTCTGTCAACGCCGCGCGCAGGCGGCAAAAGCCCGAAGGCGCAAAACCTTCGGGCTTTGGATGAGGCTATTCAGTCGGCGCGGTAGAGGTCGCGCGTGTAGACCTTCTCCGCCA
Source organism: uncultured Eubacteriales bacterium (assembly GCA_944349545.1). Taxonomy (GTDB): domain Bacteria; phylum Bacillota; class Clostridia; order Christensenellales; family Aristaeellaceae; genus Limiplasma. The sequence continues at coordinate 16,321 of CALVNG010000023.1, read as the reverse complement.
CGTCGGAAAGCTCGTCGGCGTAGCGGTTGGCCACGATCACATCGCATTCGCGCTTGAAGCGCGCAAGATCGCGCTCCACGCGGCTGTTGAAAAAGGCATCCTCCTTCAGCGCGGGCTCGTACACCGCCACTCGCACGCCATGGGCCTTGATGCGCTTCATCACGCCCTGGATGCTGGACTGGCGGAAGTTGTCGCTGCCGCTTTTCATGGCCAGGCGGTAGATGCCCACCAGCGGGTCCGGATTGGCAGGAAAGCCCGCCAGCTCCAGCACGCGGTCGGCGATATAGTCCTTGCGGGTGCGGTTGGCGTCCACGATGGCGCCGATGATGTTGTTGGGCACCTGATCGTAATTGGCCAGCAGCTGCTTGGTGTCCTTGGGCAAGCAGTAGCCGCCGTAGCCAAAGGAAGGGTTGTTGTAATGGCTGCCGATGCGCGGGTCCAGGCACACGCCGTCGATGATGGAGCGGGAATCCAGCCCGCGCGCCTCGGCGTAGGTGTCCAGCTCGTTGAAAAAGCTCACGCGCAGCGCCAGATAGGTATTGGCGAAGAGCTTGACGGCCTCCGCCTCGGTGGGGCGCATGAGGAGCACCGGTACGTCCGGGTCCAGCGAGCCTTCCTTGAGCAGCGTCGCGAAGGTTTCGCCCGCCTTGCGCAGCTCCGGCGTCTCCGGCGCGCCCACGATGATCCGGCTGGGGTGGAGGTTGTCATGCAGCGCGTGTCCCTCGCGCAGGAACTCCGGGCTGAACACCAGCCGCGCGCCGGGATGCTTTTCCAGCATGCGCCGGGTGAACCCCACCGGCACAGTGGATTTGACCGCCATATATGCATGGGGATTGACGGCCAGCACCGCCTCGATCACGCCCTCGACGGAGGAGGTGTCGAAGTAATTGCGGTGCGGGTCATAGTTGGTGGGCGTGGAGATGACCACCCAGTCCGCCTGCCGGTAGGCGGCGGCCGCGTCCAGCGTGGCAGTGAGGTCCAGTTCGCGCGAAGAGAGATAGGCCTCGATATCCGCGTCCTGAATCGGCGCCTGACGGCGGCTGAGCTTATCCACCCTTTCGGCGTCGATATCCACGGCGGTCACATGATGCCGCTGAGACAGCAGCACCGCCATGGCGAGCCCCACATATCCGATGCCGACGACTGTGACGTTCATCTTTCGTTCCTCCTTCCGCCACGGCTATCATACCCTGTTTCCCGCCGGCTGTCAACGCGCGGCATGCCACAGGGCATAGGCCAGGAAGCCCGCGCAGGTGGCGAAGGCCGCGCCCGTTTCGCATGCTCCGGTATCCTCGTTGACGCTTTCGCAGGCCAGGCCGTTGTCCATGCGGGTGCGGGCCAGGTGCGCAAGCGCCGTATCCGCATGGCCGCAGAGCAGGCTGTTGCAGATGGACAGCACCCACGGATGCGGCGCGTGGCGGCAGCCGATCTCCGCGATGGGCCTGCCGGCGAAGGAGAGGGGGTACTCCTGCGAGCGGATGGTGCGCACGGTCTTTTGCCACACGGGGTCATCCATGGCGCAAAAGCCGTAGTGCGGCAGAAGCTGCAGGCTGCCCGGCGGCTCGTCGTAGATGTCGAAGTGCCCCTGCAGGTCCGTGGACCAGACGAACTGGCCGTCCCTCACGCAATGGCGGCAGACCGCCTCCCTGACCGCCTGCGCGCGGCGGGCCAGCTCCGGCCGCTCCAGCCACCGGGAAAGCAGCAGGAGCATGCGCCACACCAGCACGTTGTCATAGGTGAGATACGGATAGACGATCTCGTCGTCGGTGGGCTGCAAAAAGGTCTCGTACAGCTCGATTTCGGGATGGCGCTTGCTTTCCAGCACCGAAAGGATGTGAAGAAGGCCGCTCTTGACGCACGGTTCCTGAAGCAGCGCCCGGTCGTTCGTGCGCGAAAGGTAACGCTCCAGCGCGATGACCGGCGCGCACAGCTCGTCCAGCTCAAAGCCCGGTTCCAGCAGCGTGCCGTCGATGTAGCGGCTGTGCTGGCCCACGTTTCGGATCTGCCGGGCGAACACGTGCAGAAGGATCTCCCGCGCATAGGCCGCGTCCGTGAGCACGATCGCCGGAAAGCTCCACAAGAGGCTGTCGCGGTCCCAGTAGGCCGCCGAAACGTAGTAGCGCGGGCTGCGCGAGGTCATCAGGCACAGCTCCTCCGTGTCCAGCGCGCGGCCGCTGGCGAAGAAGAACGAAAAGAACAGGTTTTCATTCATCATCCGCGCAACCGTCGCGTCCTGCGCGGAAAGCATGCGCTTCCCCAGCCATTCCAGCGTCTCGCGCAGGCAGCGCGCATAGCCGAGGCGCAAAAGATGCTTGGCCGAGGTCGCCGCCGCCACCGTTTCCAAGCCCACGCCGAAGATCAATTCCACGCACATGCGCTGTCCCGGCGCGAGCAGGACGCTGCGTCCCCCCTCAAAGGCCATGTCTCCCCAGATCCATTGAACGTCCGCCTCCGCGATGGGCGCAAAGGCGCACAGCGGCAGGCCCGCCACCTCCTGCATCACAAAGGCGCCGTTCCAGCCGCTGGCCTCCTGCGTGCGCCGGCCGTCCAGCACGATGGTTTCGTTGACCTCGTGCAGCGTGCTCGTCCATTGCCCCCGCACGCCCAGCCAGACATCCAGCGGCGCAGCGCGGCGGTTTTCCGCCTCCAGGCGCACAAAGAAGGCCCGCTCGCCCAGCGGGCACAGATAGGTCAGCGCCACGGTCATCCCCTGCGCCTCACCCCGGGCCACAGGCACCCAGGCGTTTTCCCTGTGCCATTCCAGCGCCGGGGTCTGCTCCTCCCCGTTGACGCGCCACACCGGCGCGATGAGCGGCTTGTCTCCGCCGCTCAGTTCCAAAAGCCCCTTTGCGCCCATGTGCAGCACCGTCAGCCCTTCGACGGCTCCCGTGTTCTCCGCGACGGCGGGCAAAGACAGATATTCGTTCCCCGTGACCTGATAGGCGGGCATATGCTCTCCTCCTGTCGTTTCAAAAAGAAAGGGGAGGCGCATCGCGGGCGCGCCTCCCCATGCGTATGGAAAAGAAGATTCGCTTACAGCAGGTCCGCTTCCTCCAGCTGGGCCTGAATTTCGTCCAGCGCCTCCTGGGCGGTCATGTCGTTGGTTTCCAAAGTTCCCAGCACGTTGCCGATGATTTCGCTCACCGCGCCCTGCTCCAGCAGCGCGGGCGGCGCGACGGCGTAGTCCATGCTGTCAAACACGGCGGCGCGGTTGGCGGGCGGGGTCACGTCCAGGTACTGGGTCAGCTTGGTCTGGTCGGCGATGGTGGGCAGCTCCCAGCTGGCGTCCAGACGGAGCTGCACGATGTCCGGGTCGGAGCCCATGGCGTCCACAAAGCGCGCGGCGGCCTCCTGCTTGGTGCTTTCGGTCGATACGCAGTTGACGTTGGCAAAGAAGAAGGTGCTCTTTTCCTTGAAGCCGGGCTCGATGGTGATGTCCCAGTCAAAGTCGCACTGGTCGGTGAAGGTCTGGAAGCCCCAGATGCCGCTGACCAGCATGCCCAGCTTGCCCTCGCTGAACAGGTCCCAGTCGCCGCGGCCCGCCATGTCCTCGGCGTTGGGCATCACGCGGTCCTCGCCGCGCACGCGGGCGAGCATGGCCTCCAGCACGGCCACGTTTTCGGGGGTGTTGACGGTGAAGGCCGTGTAGTCCTCATTGAGCAGGCTCCCGCCATTGCCCTTGACGGACTTGTAGAACTCGTTATAGGAAATGGGCTGGTAATAGCCCCAGATGTCGTCGCCCAGCGCGCGGATCTTCTCGGCCGCGGCCTGCGCCTCGGTCCAGGTCCAGGTGTCGTCCGGGTATTCAAGGCCCGCCTGGTCAAACAGCGCCTTGTTATAGAACAGCACGCAGGTGGAGAAGCTCATGGGCACGGCGTAGAGCTTGCCGTCCGAGCTGACGGCGGAGAGCGTGCCCTCGCTGTAGCTGGCGGGGTCCACCAGTCCGGTCAGGTCCGCGCACGCGCCGCGCAGCATGTAGGCCAGGAAGTTTTCCATGTTCATCTCGAACACGTCCGGCGCGTTGCCGCCGCCCACGGTGGTGGCCAGCTTGGTGAAGTAATCGTCATAGCCGGTCAGCTGCACGTCCACCTTGATATCGGGGTTCTTTTCCTCAAAGACTTCGACCATCTTTTTGAGTGTCTCCTCCTGCGCGCCGGAGGCGGAGAAGGTGGCGTAGGTGATGGTGACCGGCTCCTCGGCAAAGGCCGCGCCGGCAAGGGACAGCGCCACAGCAAGCGTCAGAAGAAGGGAAACGAGTTTTTTCATGTAGGATACCTCCGTTCGTTTTCATTATTGCAAACGCGCCTTGGCGCGCCGGCGTACAGGGGGATCATTTCAACCCGCCCAGGCTGATGCCCTGATCGACATACCGCTGCGTGGCCAGGTACACCGCCAGGATGGGCAGGATCGTGAGCACCGCGCCCGCCATGAGCACATGCTCGTTGTTTTTGTACATGCCCTTCATGTTGCCCATGACCACCTGCAGGGTCTGCTTGTCGGTGGAGGTGAGGACGATCAGGGGCCAGAGGTAGCTGTTCCAGCTGCCCATGAAGGAGATAAGGGTGAGGGTCGCCAGCGTGGGCGTGACCATGGGCAGCATGATCTTCCAGAACACACGGTAGAGGGAGGCGCCGTCCAGGAAAGCCGACTCGAGGTAGGCGTCGTTCACGCCCAGCATGCTCTGGCGCATCAGAAACACGCTGAACGCCTTGCCCAGAAACGGCAGGATAAGCCCCGTATAGGTGTCCAGCAGCCCCAGCGACCGCAGGATGATGTAGTTGGGCACCATGGTGACGGTGTTGGGAATCATCATCGTGGCCAGGTAGACGCCAAAGAGCTTTCCCGAGCCCTTGAAGGGGAGCTTGGCGAACACGAACGCCGCCATGGCCGAGGAGGCCACCTCCGCCACCGTGCAACCCACGGCCAGCAGAAGGCTGTTGAGGCTGGCCCGCGCGAAGGAGAAGCCCTGCATGTTGAACACGCGCTCGTAGCCCTCCAGCGTGGGACGCTCGGGAATCCAGCGGATGGGGATGGTCCGGATGGCCTCCTGCCCCTTGAAGGAGGAGGAGAGCATCCACAGGAACGGCAGAATCGTCACCAGCAGAATGACCGCCAGCATCAGGTAAAACAGCGTTCCGCGGACGAGCCGCATGCGGGAGGATCTACGCATCGTAATTCACCCACCTTTTCTGCATCCAGAACTGCACGGCCGTGAACACCAGCAGCACCACGAACAGGATGCAGGCGTAGACGCTGGCCATGCCCATCTTGTACTGCACGAAAGCGTATTTGTAGATGCGCTCCAGAAATACCGTCGTCGCGCCGCCGGGCCCGCCGTCGGTCATGATCAGCACGGAATCGAACACCTGCAGGCCGTAGATGATGTTGATGACGATGAGCAGAAACAGCGTGGGCGAGATGAGCGGCAATGTGATGGAGAAGAACTTTCTGGCGCCGCTGGCGCCGTCCAGGTCGGCGGCCTCGTAGTAGCCGGGATCGATGGACTTGAGGGCGGCCAGCACCATCAGGGCGTAGTAGCCCGTGTCCTTCCACACGGAGGCCAGCACGATGCCGGGCATGGCCCACGTGGCGCTGGACAGCCAGGCCGGGCCCTGAATGCCCACCGCTGCCAGCAGCTGGTTGAGCAGGCCGTACTTGCCGCTGAGCACCCACTGCCACACCACCGCCGCCGCCACCCAGGAGGTGATGACCGGCGTGTAGCATACCGTGCGAAACAGGCCGTGGCCGCGAAAGGATTTGTTGAGGATCAGCGCCTCGCCTACGGAGGCGGCCATGATCAGCGGCAGGTACAGGCCCAGGTAGGTGAAGGTGTGGGCCAGCACGCCGCGAAACTCCCGTCCCGTGAGGACCCGGGCAAAGTTTTTCAGCCCCACAAAGGTCATGCTTTCCATGGGCCTGAGCAGGTCGTAGTCCATGAGGCTGAAAAACAGCGACCCCATGATGGGCAGAATGCAGAAGCCTATGATGCCCACCAGCGACGGCAGCAGAAAAACCGCCGTAGCGCGTCTCCGCCCCGCTTTGTCGGGTAGATACATTCCTCATTCCTCCTGTTCGATGCGTCCCTCTCCGCCCCTGACGGTCAGCCGCAGGCGCCGTCCCCGGTGATACACGCACAGGGACGCGCCGCGAATCTCCGGCGGCAACCTGGGCGCGAGGCGAAGCTCCCCGCCGTCGCTCCACAGGCCCAGCGCGCCGTAGACCAGCGCCTGCCAGCTCGCGCCCAGCGCAGCCATGTGGATGCCCTCGCGGCCGGTGTTGCCCAGCTCGTCGTTCAGGTCAAAGCACAGCGAGCGCTCGAAGTAGCGCCAGCCCTCCTGCGAAAGCCCCAGCCGGAAGGCCAGCAGCGCGTGGATGCCGAAGCTCAGCGAGCTGTCATGCACGGTGAGCGGCTCGTAGCGGTCCCACACGGCGCGCTTTTCCCCGTCGCTGAAATCCTCCGGGAAGAGGACCATCAGCTGCACCAGATCGGCCTGCTTGAGCGCGCGGTAGCGCTGCATGCGGTCAAAGCACACGCTTTTGTACAGCGGTTCGCCCTGCTCATGCGCAGATGGCAGGGGTTCCAGCCGGTCAAAGAGCTCATCCTGAAGGTACAGGCTCCTTTGTGGGTCGTAGAGCAGGGCCACATGCTCCTCGAAGTGCTTGAATCGCCTGCGCTCCTCCCCGTCCAGGGCCGCGTGCCGCAGCGCCAGCCGAACGTTGTGCCGCGCCAGATAGTTGGTAAAGGTGTTGTTGATCGCCGCGCCGCAGTATTCGTCCGGGCCTTTCACAAAGAAGCTGGAATACTGGTTTTTGTCCGGCTCCCAGGTGAAGCGGCTCAGCCAGTAGCGCGCCGTTTCCAGATACAGCTGCGAAAGCGCCCCGTCCAGCGAGCCGTCGCCGGTGATCTCACGGTAGCGGTCCGCCGCGTAGGCCACGTCGGCGGTGACGTGCGTCTCGCACAGGCCGATGTCCCAGCTTTCGCACTGCTCGCTCCCGTCCCCGCCGCTCATCCACGGATAGCGCGCGCCGCGGAGGTTCTGCCGCCGGGCCAGCGCGCGCGCCGCGTCCAGACGGTCCAGCCGGTAGCGCACGAGGTTTCGCGCGGCATCCGGCCTGTGCCAGCAGAAGAAGGGAAGCAAAAACACATCCGTGTCCCAAAAGACGTTGCCCTTGTAACGCCCGTGCGTCAGCCCCCGCGCGCCGATGGAGACCGCCGCGTCGTCCGGCGCGTTGGCGCACAGCATCTGAAAGATGTTGTAGCGCAGCGCCCCCTGAATGCGTTCCTCCGCCTCCAGGCGGATGTCGCAGTCCCGCCACAGGGCCTCCCACGCCGCGGCGTTTTCGGCCCAGGGGTCGCATGCGTCTGGATTGGGCGTTTCGCCGTCCAACAGCACGCGCACGCGCTTATCCACCGTAAGGCGCTCGCCCGCGCGCAGAGCGGCGCAGGTTTCCTCCGGTCCCTCGCAGAGGATGCGCAGCTCGCGCCCCGTGTGCGCCGCGCGCATCACCAGCTCCCGCCCGCTCTGACGCACGGGCGTAAGCAGGCGCACGGTCTGCGTCTCTCGGACCATCTGATCGTCGTGGACGGGCAGGTTGCACACCTGCGCATCCATGGCGCTTTGCACCCGGACCTGCGCATCCGCAAGGGCCGTGAGCGTCAAGCGCACGCAGAGCAGCTGCCGGTCCGCCATGCTGGCCATGCGCTGCGTCTCCACGGCCACGGTCCTGCCGCGCCAGCGCTGGGTGAATACTCCCGTGCGCAGGTCCAGCTCCTGCGAAACCTCCGCCGGTTCCTCCTCCGCCACGCGCAGGCCCAGGGCGTCGGGCAGCTGCACCATATCCGTCACGCCGGGACGGATGGGCTCGAAGAACCCCGCGCGGAACACGGCATGATCGTACGGGCGGCGCTTGGGCGTCTGCAGGCTGAAGCCCCGCATGCCCAAATGCCCATTGCCCACCGCAAACAGCGACTCCGAATAATCGCTCACCGGGCCGTCCAGCGAAATGCGCCACGGCTCAATGCGCACCTTGGCCATCGGTCCTCACCCTTTCGTATACGGGGATGCGCGCCAGCGGACATTCGGCGTCGTGTTCCTTTCCGCCCGAAAGCGTCTCGCCGGTGAAGAAGTCGCGCCACGTGCCCGCCGGCAGCCATACCGCACGGCCCTTCGCGCCCGCCTCCACGATGGGCGCCACCAGCAGGTCCCGTCCCAGCATGTACTCGTCCTCGCAGGCCAGCGCCCGCGCGTCGTCGGGAAAATCCAGGCACAGGTGCGCCATCATGGGGCGCCGGGCCGCGACACAGTGCGCCGCCTCCCGCACGAGGTAGGAACGCAGTTTGCGCCTGAGGCGGGCATAGGCGGCCGCAATCTCCATCACCTCCGGCGCGTCCAGCTTTTCGGCCAGGTTCCAGGGGCTGCGGTCGTTGTTGAAGCCGTCCTCGTGCGTGGCGTAGAACTGGCCGGAGCGCGGCTCGGCATGCCACTGCATCACGGGGCAGAAGCAGGCCATGGCGGTGGCGCGCAGGTACAGCTCCGCCGTGGGCAGCTCGCCGGCAAAGCCGCCGATGTCAAACCCCCAGAACAGCACCCCCGACAGCCCCGCGCTCAGGCCCGCCGAAAGCTGCGCCTTCAGCTCCGGCCAGAGGCTCAGCTGGTCGCCCGCCCAGTGCAGGGGCCGCGTCTGCGCGCCGGTGAAGTCGGCGCGGCTGAAAGTGACGCCCGAAACCCCGTTTTCGCGCAAAAAGTCGTGATATGCGCCCACGTAGCGCGCCGGATAGCGGTTGTGCCCGCTCAGACCGTCCGTGCCGTCGTAAAGCCGCGCGTCCTCAGGAAAGAGGAACTCGCCGCCGTCGGTCTTGAAGCCCTCCACGCCCATGTCCAGCAGGTATTTCCGCCTGTCGAACCACCAGCGCGCCGCATCGGGGTTGGTGAAGTCCAAAAGCAGGCTGTTGTGGAACCAGTTTTCCGTGATGCGGTAGGGCGTTCCGTCCGCGTTTTTCACACAGTAACCGTTTTCGATGGCCTCGCGCTCATCCGCCCGAAGGGCCTCGCAGGGCGCGCCGTTCCATTCGTATTTGATGATCGGAATCTGCCACAGCACCAGATGCAGCCCGCTCTCCCGGATGCGGCGGACGGTCGCGGCGGGGTCCCGCCAGCTTCCCTCCCCATTCCAGCGGTAGAAGGTCTGCTCGTCGCTCCACGCCTCCAACACCATCACGTCGGCGGGATAGTCATGCGCCTTGAGCGCCGCGAGCTGCTTTTCCACTTCGTCATCGCAGTTCCAGCCGTTGGCGCTGATCCACAGGCCGAAGGCCCATTCCGGCGGCAGGACCGGCTCGCCCGTGCGTTCGATGAAGCGCCGGAGCAGCTGCGCGGGCGCGCCCAAGAACAGCCGGTCGCGGCAAAGCGTTTCCCCCCGCGTCTGCCGGGTGACGGACAGGCCGTCCGCAAAGTCCGTCTCCGCGGGAATGTCGCCCTCGCAATGCCATCCCAGGCCCGTTTCGGTCATGAAGAAGGGAATGGGCAGATAGGTCTGGTCCCCCTGTTGGGTGAATTTTTCCACCACGCGGCCGTTGCTGCCGCCCCGGCGCTGGTTGACGCGGTTGAATCGCTCGCCCGTACCCCAGACGTACCGGGCCGGGAGCCGTCCCTCCAGCCGCAGGGACGCGACGACGCCCTCCGCCGTCTCACGCAGCACGTAGCGGTCGATGGACAAAACGGGTTTGCTTAAACGTTTCAGTTGGCAAAAAGGAGCCTGTTTTTCCAACGATAAGCAAAAATGTTCCCCTAGCGGCCACTCCGCCGCCTCGCGGGGCATGCCGCGGACAGGCCGGGTATGCGCCTCCATGCAAAGCGCGCCGTCCTCCTGCGAAAAGGTGACGGAGAAGCCGTCAAACACGGCATGCAGGCGGCCCTTCTCCTCCAGAATGGCGCGCGGCTGCGCCGCCTGCCGCTCCCGGAGCGGCTCAAAGGTGAAGGCAAGGCTTTCCCCTCGACGGGTGACGATGCGGTAGCGGACCTTTTGCCCCAGCGCAAAGCCGCCCAGCTCAAAATGATAGTGCCGGCCATCCGTGCTTTCGGGCGCGATTTCGCGTTCCGGACCTCCGTCCACGCACAAAAGCAGCATGGGCCGTCCGTCGTCCGCATCCACGCGGCAGTCCACCCGGACCGATTCCCCGGCCAGCGGCGCGAAGGGATGGCGGGCGAAGCCACAGTCTTCAAAGGGAACCAACCCTTCCGGCAGGTGCTTGAGCATCACCGCGCCCTCCTTTCCATCACCGAATCGCGCTCCACCAACGTCAGCGGCAGAATGCATTCCATCCGTTCATGCGCGCCCGCCGCCGCCTCCATGATCAGGCGCACCGCCTCGGCTCCCTTGCGCGCGATATCCTGATGAACCGTGGTCAGCGAGGGATAGCAGATGCGGGAGAGATACACGTCGTCAAAGCCCACGACCGACAGGTCCTCGGGGATGCGAAGTCCATGCTGCAAAAGGCCCTTCACCAGCCCCACGGCCAGCACGTCCGCCGTGACGAAGGCGGCGGTCTGTTTGCGGCCCCGGCGCACGTATTCGCCCGCGGCAGCCACGCCGTATTCGTAGGATACGGTGTCGGAATACAGCGCGTTCTCGTCGGGAGCAATGCCCGCCGCCGCCAGCGCGTCGCAGTAGCCCTGGTAGCGCTTGCTGTTGACGCCATGCTCGCGGATGGAGCCGCTGACGAAGGCGATGTCCCGATGCCCCTTGGCGATCAGGTATTCGGTGGCCATGCGCGCGCCCTCGCGGTCTTCGATGCCGATGGTATGAAAGGCCGCGTCCTTGACGTAGCTGTCTACCAGCACGATGGGTACGTTCATGCCGCGCAGCTCTTCCAGATTCCGTCCCGGATACGCGCCCACGATGATGATGCCGTCCACCCCGCGGTTCTGCGCCACGTTCACATAGCTCTGGTCCTCCTGTGTGCCGCTGAGCAGCAGATGGTAGCCGTTTTTGCGGGCGGTATACTCGATGGCGCTGAGCAGTTCCCCGTAGAAGGGGTTGGAAAACATGAATTCCTTGCCCGGCTCGGTCTGGGGGATGAGCACGCCGATGAGGTTGGAGCGGCGGCTGGACAGGCTGCGGGCGTTGAGGTTGGGGACATAGTGCAGCCGACGCACCGCTTCCAGCACGCGCTGCGTGGTTTCGGCGCTGATGGTTTCTCCCGGGTTCCGGTTGAGCACGTAGGACACCGTGGTGGCGGATACGCCGGCTTCGCGGGCGACATCCTTGATGCTTACGCGCTTCATGGGCCTGACAGCTCCTTTCAACAAACAGCGGGAGCAAATTCACTTAAACGTTTCAGTAAGCAAAGTATACCGCAACCCTGCCGCCTTGTCAATGGGTATGACAAAAAAACCGCAAGGCTACCCCTGCCTCTGCACCCTACCCTTCACCACCAGCCACAAAAGCAGCGGGGCGGACAGATACAGCGGCATGGCGTAGCGGAAGTAACCGTTCACCGCAGAAAGCAGGCATCCTGCCAGCGTGAAGAGCGCGGGCACGGCGCTCAACAGCCGCCCCTTGCTTGCGCGCAGCAGCCACACCGCGCTCATTAGCGCGATCCACCCGTACAGGCCCGGCGACACCACCAGCCGGTACAGCGGATTCTGGGCCAGGCGGTCGGTAAAGGCTTTCAGCCCCTCGCTGAGCGGATTGACGGAATAATCGTACAGTCCCTTGACGCTTGCCGTGCGGGTGGACTGATCGCCGATGAGCAGCGTGGGCTTGATGACGCTCATGTATCCGGGATAGAGATAGCCATAGGTGTTGTGGAAGGTGGCGCTCAGGCAGGTCATGGGGTTGTCCAGCACGATTTCGGGCCACGCCCGCCAAAAGGCGCGCTTCTGCTCCGGGGTCGCATCCTCGCGCCAGAGCGCCTTGACGGGGTCGCTCAATTCGCCGTTGTAGGCGTCCTTGAGCTCCTCCACCGGCAAAACGCCCGCCACCGCCTCCGCCTGCGCCTCCGTCAGCCCGCCGCCCGCGGCCACGCGGGCCACCTGCTGCAGGGGCAGAGAGTAGTTTTCGCTCTCCGGCATGGGAGCGATGTCCAGTCCCGGCAGCACCAGCAGGTGCAGCGCGCCATAGACGCCCAGCACGCACGCGGCCGCCAGCGCGGGCAGCCGCCACGCGCCTGTCTCCCGGCGCTCCCGGCGGCGCAGCGTCCATGCCAGCAGCAGCGCGAGGGTCAGCAGCGCAAGGTAAACGCCCGGATTGCGCAGAAGCGCGCACAGCACCGCCGCCACGCACAGCCCCGCATAGCGCGCCGCGCCGCGCCGGCCCGGCTCGTCCACCACGCGCTTTACCATCAGCGACAGAAACAGCACCGCCATGGCAAAGTTGGTATCCTTGCCCACACAGAAGGCAAACGTCGGAAAGATGGGGCACAGCGCATAGAACGCAAGTGCCGTCCAAAACAGCCAGCGCGGCGCCTCACTCCGGCGCAGGCCGTCGAGCAGCGTGCCCAGCAGCCAGGCCATCAGTACCGCCTGCATCATGCAGTACAGCGCCACGCCCGCGTCCGCGCTGCCCAGCCACAGCCCCGCCTGCCGGAACGCGCCCAAGAGCCACGTCTGAAACACGGGGTTGGCGTTGCTCATGGGCGTAAGGCCCATCAGCTCCTTGAGCTGGCTGATGCTGTCGTTGCTCACCGTTCCGGGAAACAGGCAGACAAACCACGGCAGCCAGCACGCAAGCAGCAGCGCCCCCAGCCAGAGCGGGGCGGAGCCGGGCAGCGGAAAACGCCTTTCTCCCGCTTTCCGGGGCACGGAGAGCGCCTCCAGCAGCAGCCGCATGGCCGCAAAGATCATCAGCGCGTATCCCGCAAGGACCAGCGCCGTCCGCGGCAGTCGTCCGGTGACAAGCTCCGCCGTTCCCACGGCGACAAAGCTCTGTCCCAGCGTCACCACCCCGGCCAGCATCGCGGCCAGCAAACCCAGCCGCACCGGCGCAAACGGCCGCCGCAACCTCAAAAGCGCGCCGTAGAGCGTCCACGCCGCACCCGACGCCAGCGCCCACAGGGCCGTACCGGGCAGCACCGGCCCCTCCGCCGCCAAAAGGGCGTCCTGAGCGAGCGCAAGCACGGTGATGGCGCACATCGCCGCGCGCACGAGCTGTTTTTGGCCGTCCAGCCGGTTATGCATGGCCGTCCCTCCCCGCCTTCCATTCAAAGCCATCATAGCCGCTTTTGGTCCTTCTGTCAAACCTGGAAAAACCGCGCGGGAATGATTGACAGCCCTTCCGGCGGGTGTTAGACTCTAAGGTGGAGCGGTTTGTGCCGCGTGTATGCGAACACGTTCAAAAGACACCGTGAAGGCAGGGATGCACATGACGCCCTTGTTGGATATAGATACGGGAACCCTCACCTTTTCAAACGGCCTGCGCCTGGAGGCGCTGATGGCCCCGGCGGCGCTTTCGGGCCGCTACGCCACCCTGCGCGACCGGGAATTGTTTCTGGAGCCCTGCCCCGTGACGGGCGGCGCGCTGGCGCCGGTCTGCCTCTTTCAGGAGGGGGCGCTGGTGGCGGTAACGCTGTATGTAAGCGTTGCGGGCGGTCGCGAGCGGCCCGGCGCGGACCGTCAGCGCGCCTTTCTGATGCGCCGCCTGCACCTCAAGGACCCATGCCCCGACACCATGGGCTGCGTGCGTGCGCGCTGCCCCTTCGGCGAGCTGCTCGTCTCCACCGACCCGTATACCGGCCAGTCGGCGGCGATGATTTCCTACATACCGGAGGACTGACCCTCCGCCATACCAAAGGGAGTTGAACCACCATGCAGACGGCGCTTGCGCCCATCATGCGGGATTACCTCATCCGTTTTCAGCAGACGGCCATCAAGGAAACGGGCCGCCGGCCCCTCACCTTTCTTCGCACCCCGCTGGATGAAAAGCTGCTTTTGCCCGGCTGCCAGCGGCCCGGCTACGCCTTCTGGCAGCCCATCCCCTGGCAGGACGGAAACGTGCCGCTGGGGCCGCTTGCCGGGCAGTTTCACCGCAGCATCGTGGAATACCTGTCCATGTGCCAGTTCCTGGAGATTCACTTCCACCTGCCGGTGGCGCACATGAACAGCCCGCTGAGCTTTCTTTATAACCGCACCTTTGAAACCTACAAAAACACGGAGTCCGCGCCCCCCTCGCGCGCCTTTGAGGAGGCCGGGCTCTACCTGAGGGAGCATCCCTCCCTGCCGCTGGCCTACTGCATGGCCGCCACCTGCGACGGCGCGGAGCCGCTTCTGCTCATGCTCGCCGCAGGGGACGGGCAGGCCTTCATCCAGCATGCGTCAGGCGATCCCGCGCCGCTGTACCTCAAACTGGGCGTGGACCGGCTGCTTCCCAAGCTGCAGTTCGTCTATGACATCTGATCACGGCGTTCCCGCCGGAAAGGAGGTGCGGCCATGCGCCTCACCACGCGACAAACGGGAATCATCAGCTATGCCGGCCTGGAGGAGGGCGCGCTGTGGGCCGCCGCCAAGCGCATGTTCGCCCAGTCGGACGAGCCCGTGCCCGAACGGTTTCGGTCCTTTTTGCCCGTCTTTCCGATCGAGCTGGTCCAGAACATGAGCTATGTGGGCCGCCGGGAGCGCAATCTGGCCAGGGTATCGCCCGCGGGCTTCTCCACCGACCCGGACGAATACCACCGCCTGCTCTGCGCCGAGCTGCCCGACCTGTACACCGGAGAAAACGCCCTGCGCAATTTCGATTCGGAGGGCCGCTACCGGGGCGGCGGCGCGGTGACGGTGGACAGGGCCTGGGCTACGCTGTTTCCGCAGTATCAGCCCTTTCTGGGCGAACGCCTGGTCATTCACATGATCGGCGGAGGCCATCAGGCCGTGGCCGTGCCGGAAAGCATCTTTCCCCGCGGCGGCGGGATTCTGGAGGGCGCGGAGCGGGAACTGCGCGTCACGGCGCGCTGCGCGCACTACATGGCCTATCTCAAAACCCGCCTGGAAATGGGCGAAAAATACGACTCCGTCCGCTTTGAGGAGGATTACCTGCGCCTGAACGGCCTGAGCGCCGTATGCGTGCGCCAGAAGGAGCTGGGCCGTGCGATGCAGGACCTGAGCATCCTGCGCGGGCTGGATGACGGCGCGCCTGAGGAGAAGGGGCTTTTCACCCTCAACGCCAAGCGCGCCGAGGGCGTGCGGCAGTATGCGCCCTGGCGCTATGCCTGCGATACCTTCGAGGAATCGCCCATCACGCGCGCCACCTCGCGCCTGCTCCAGCTGGCCTTCGACGAGGACGCCGCGCCGGGCGACTTGTGGGTGTCCTATCAGGACGCGGGCGAATACATCGACCGCCAGCGCATGACGCTGGATGTGCGCGCCCTGTGCGAAGGGTTTCAGATCGCACCCGCCTATGACCCCGCCACGCGTGGCGGGCGGTATCCCACCGTGGTGCGCGTGGCCGCCGTGCGCGACCGCGAGCTGCGCCCCCTGGTGGCCGACGCGCTGAACAATCCTGCCTACGGCAGCGGCATGAATCCCCTGGGGATGCTCAACAAGCTGGTCTACCTGCCCGACAGCCGCGAGCTGCTGCGTCGGCGCCGTTTGGCACTGGAGCCCGTATCCCTGACGTGCGAAAACGCCGCTATCGGCTCGGAGGACTACCGGCGCATGCGCGCCATGGCCCGGTGGCAGGAGTGGAAAGGGCGGCTGGTGGATGCGCTCTACCGCCGCGAAAGCGCCCTGTCGCAGATTCAGGTGGGCACCTCCGCCTATGACCATGCCAACGACCTGCTCACCCGGCGCGTGGAGGCCATCGAGCGCGAGGCGCAGCGCGCCGCGGTATCCCTGCCTGCGGCTCAGCTCAGCGGCTATGACGCCGACATCGACTATTTGCGCCGTATGTGGCGGCACCGCGAGGGCGTGCCCGAAGGCGAGAAGCAGGAGGCGGTGCTCTTCGCGCCCGACGCGCTGCGCGAGCTGTGCATCGAAAGCGGCTACGCCATGCGCAGCGCCGTCCGTACCTTCGACCTTGCGGACCTGCTGACGGAAACGCCCGAGGACGAGCTGTCGTCCGCATCGGAAAAAGACGACGCCGGGCTCCCCCTCCCGGAGCAGGACGCCGCCGAGCCGCCTGCCTCCAAAGAGGCGCCGCCCGCCGACCCGGCCCCCTCCGCCCGCAGGGAGGCGGGGGAAGCAGCCCCTGTCGAGGCGGAGTCCTCCGCCCCGGAGGCCACACCCGCTGCAAAGCCGGCCAAGGCTCCGCGCCGGGTCAAGCTCAAAAAGGCCGTCAAAACGCCGCGTGCCTCCATGCCGCGCTTTGAGCAGATCGACATGTTTACGGCGGT
>CALVNG010000022.1 GCA_944349545.1 uncultured Eubacteriales bacterium | reverse complement strand
CGGGCGGAAGCGACCGGGAAAACCGTCTATTTTGAGGTTTCTCCGCTGGAATGGGGCCTGTGGACCAGCGGCGCGGATACCTTTCTGGATGAGCTTGCGCAGATCGTGGGCCTCACCAACGCCTTCTCCGACGTAACCGGATGGGCCGAGATCTCGCAGGAACAGGTGCTCGCGCGCGACCCCGACTACATCGTGACCACCGCGGCCTATTATGGCGAGGGCGAACTGCCGGCGGATGAGATCGTATCCCGCGAGGGATGGCAGGATCTCAAGGCCGTCAGGAACGGGGCCGTCTACAACGCGGATGCGGACATGACCTCTCGTCCCGGCCCGCGCCTGCTGGACGCTGCGCAGGATCTGTTCGACTTCGTCTACGGCACGGACGAGGCCGCACAGCCTGCGGCATGAGGCGCGCGGACCGTCCGGCCGGAGGCCTTCCCTGGTACGGATACGCCGCGCTGTGTCTGCTGACGGCGGCTACGCTTTGCCTGTGCGTATCGCTGGGCAGCGTGGCCGTCCCCTTCGGGGACACGGCGGCGGCCATTTGGAAGGCCGTGTGGGGGCTTGAGCTGCCGCAGGGCATGTCCCGGACCATCATCTTGAATGTTCGTCTGCCGCGCGTATTGGCCACGGCGCTTTGCGGCGCTTCGCTGGCGCTGTGCGGCGCGGCCATGCAGGGGCTTTTGCGAAATCCGCTGGCGGACGGGTCCACTTTGGGTGTCAGCGCCGGCGCGTCGCTGGGCGCGGTGACGGCGCTGCTGCTGGAAATCTCCTTTCCCGGCCTGCCCTTTGCGGGCACCATGATTACCGCCATGCTTTTTGCGCTGGGATCGCTGATTTTGATTCTTTCGCTGTCCTACGCGGCGGACCGGGGGATGAGCACGCAGACCATCATCCTCATGGGCGTGGTGTTGAGCATGTTCGTCACCAGCATCATCAGCCTGCTTACCGCCTTTTCGGGAGACAAGCTGCGCTCCATCACCTTCTGGACCATGGGTTCGCTGTCGGGCGCGGGCTACACGGAGACGCTGGTGCTGCTGGGCGCGCTGGCGGTGTTCGGCGGTGTGCTGCTTTCGCGCGCGGATGAGCTCAACGCCTTCTCCCTGGGCGAGGATGCGGCCCGCCACATGGGCGTTGCGGTGAGGCCGGTCAAGCTGACCGTGCTGGTATGCGTGGCTGCGCTGATCGGGGTGTGCGTGTCCGTGGGCGGCAGCATCGGCTTTGTGGGGCTGATCGTACCGCATGCGGCGCGCCTGTTCACCGGGGCCAATCACCGCCGCGTGCTGCCGCTGTCCCTGTTCATGGGGGCTGTCTTTCTCATGCTGGCGGACCTCTTGGCCCGCACGGTGGTCAGTCCCATCGAGCTACCCATCGGCGTGGTTACCTCGCTGGTGGGAGCAGTGGCGTTTGTGGTTATCTTTTTCAGGAGGCGCAGGCCGTGCTAGAGGCAAAACGACTTACTGTCGCCTACGAAGGCGGCGACGCCGTTCGGGACGTGTCTTTTTCGGCCGAAGCGGGCGAATGGCTCATGCTGATCGGTCCGAACGGCGCTGGAAAATCCACGCTGCTGGCCGCCCTGGCCCAGTGCGCGCCCTATCAAGGCACCGTGCTGCTGGACGCACGCGACGCCCGGCGCTGGCGCCCCAGGGCCTTTGCGCGGGCAGTGGGCGTCCTGGCGCAGACGCACGCGGCGGGCTATGCTTTCACCGTCGAGGAATTGGTGTCCATGGGCCGCTATGCGCATACGCACGGCTTTTTCCGCTCGCAGGACCCGAACGGACGGGAGGCGGTGCGCCGCGCTCTGGATATGGCCGGGCTGTGGGAGCTGCGTTTGCGCAACATGAGGACCCTCTCCGGAGGCGAGCTTCAGCGCGCGTATCTGGCGCAGGCGCTGGCCCAGGAGCCGCGCGTGCTGCTGCTGGACGAGCCGGCCAATCATCTGGACCTCGTATATCAAAAACAGCTGTTTGAGCTGATCGGCAGGTGGATGCGCGACGGGGACCGCTGCGTGATCTCCGTGGTCCATGATTTAAGCCTCGCCCTGCGCTATGGAACGCGCGTGCTGCTGCTGGATCGCGGCTGCCTGACCGCGGACGGGCCGGCGAGGGATACGCTGGCCTCGGACGCTCTGCGCCGCGCCTACGGGATGGATGTGGCCGACTGGATGGCGCAGACGGCGGAGCGATGGCGGGAGGTTGCCGGCGGAAAATCGCACGGGAGTGGGCAGGGAAGCCGTGCGTGCTGACCGGTTTTTGGCCGGTTTCAAATCCAAATATCCAGGAAGCCGCTTCTGTGATTCACAGGCGGCTTTTCTGATTTGGAACGCCTGTCGTCACGATTCGCTTTTGGCACAAACTGGATCAATAAAAATTTATCAATTTTCGAAAAAACGTCGTGCAATTCGGATTGTGATATGGTAAACTATACGCGTTGCGTATACGGCGGGCATCGCCTTTTGCCCGCGAACAAAACGGAGGAGGTCTTAGGCTGCCATGTCCAATCATAACGAAAAATATGAAGCGCTGGCGCAGGTAATCCGGGATCACCGGGAGCAAAAGGGCGCGCTCATGCCTGTGCTGCAGGCGGCGCAGAACATCTTTGGCTGCGTCCCGCTTGACGTGCAGGAGATCATCGCGGACGGCCTGGGGGTTACGCTGAGCGAGGTCTACGGCGTGGCCACGTTCTATTCCCAGTTCTCCCTGCAACCCAAGGGTGAATATGTGTGCGGCGTATGCCTGGGTACTGCGTGCTATGTCAAGGGCTCGCAGAAGGTGCTGGATAAGCTGTGCAGCGAGCTGGGCGTCGAGGTGGGACAGACTACCAAGGACGGCCGCTTCACCGTACAGGCCACCCGCTGCCTGGGCGCATGCGGCCTGGCCCCCGTCATGATGATCAACGACGAGGTATTCGGACGCCTGACGCCGGAGGATATCCCCGACATTCTGGCCAAGTACCGCGCCTCGTGATCCGGCTATGCGCGATTTGAGCATGCACGTTCTGGATATCGCCCAGAACAGTATCAAGGCGGGCGCGTCGCTGGTGACGGTCGCCTTTACGGCAGATGAAAGCCGCCTGCTCACCTTTTCCGTCCGCGATGATGGCTGCGGTATGACGCCCGATTTTTTAGCCCGCGTGACCGACCCGTTCACCACCACGCGCACCACGCGCAAGGTGGGCCTGGGTATTCCCATGCTCAAGCAGAGCGCGGAGATGGCGGGCGGGACCTTCGGTATCGAAAGCGAGGTCGGAAAGGGGACCTTCATTCATGCGTCCTTTGATCTCAATAACATCGACTGCATCCCCATGGGGGATATCTGCGATTCGCTGATGACGCTGATCGTGCTCAATCCCGAAACCCCTGATTTTGTGTTCCGGGCAACGGCTCCCGGCAAAGAGGCCCTTTTCGACACGCGGCAGGTGCGCGAGGCGCTCGGCGGCGTGGGCCTTGCCGAGCCGGAGGTGGTCGCCTGGATCAAGGAAAGCATCGACGAAGAATTCAAACCGATTTTGGAGGTGTCCTGATTTATGAAATCCCTGGCTGAACTTGAGGCAATCCGCCAAAGGACTCTTGAAAAAGTAGCCATGCGCAAGGAAGGCGACGACGCCGTGCGCGTGGTGGTCGGCATGGCCACCTGCGGCATCGCGGCCGGCGCGCGCCCCGTGATGCTCAAATTCCTTGAGGAAATTCAAAAGCGCAACCTGCAGAACGTAACGGTTTCCCAGACCGGCTGCATCGGCATGTGCCGCCTGGAGCCCATGCTGGACGTCATCATGCCCGGCAAGGAAAAGGTGACCTACGTGCGCGTGAACCCGGATATGGTGCCGCGCATCGTGGCGGAGCATATCGTCAACGGCCGTCCCGTACAGGAATATACCATCGGCGCCGCGGAAGGCGAATGAGAACGCTAAGGAGGAACGAACATGGATCTTTTTCGCGCACATGTGCTGGTCTGCGGCGGTACAGGCTGTTCTTCGAGCGGCTCTGCCGAACTGATCAAGCGTTTTGAGGAGCAGATCGCCAAAAACGGTCTGGACAGGGAGGTCAAGGTGGTCCGCACGGGCTGCTTCGGCCTGTGCGAGGCGGGCCCCGTGGTCATCGTCTACCCGGAGGGCACCTTCTATAGCCGCATCCGTCCCGAGGACGTGGATGAGATCGTTTCCGAGCACCTGCTCAAGGGCCGCGTGGTGCAGCATCTGGTCTACAAGGAAAAGGCCGATGAGGAGCAGCACGTCACGCTGGACAACATCGACTTCTACCGGCCCCAGATGCGCCTGGCGCTGCGCAACTGCGGCGTGATTGACCCTGAAAATATCGACGAGTACATCGCCTTTGACGGCTACAAGGCGCTGGCCAAGGTCCTCACCGAGATGACCCCCGAGCAGGTCATCGACGAGGTGCTCAAGTCCGGCCTGCGCGGCCGCGGCGGCGCGGGCTTCCCCACGGGCAAGAAATGGCAGTTTGCCGCCGCCTCCAAGGCCGATCAGAAGTACATGGTCTGCAACGCAGACGAGGGCGACCCCGGCGCTTTCATGGACCGTTCCGTGCTGGAGGGCGACCCGCATTCTGTGCTGGAGGCCATGGCCATCGGCGGCTATGCCATCGGCGCCAGCGAGGGCTATATCTATGTGCGCGCGGAGTATCCCATCGCCGTCAAGCGCCTGGAAATCGCCATCAACCAGGCGCGTGAGTACGGGCTGCTGGGCAAGAACATCTTCGGCTCCGGCTTTGATTTTGACATCTTTATCCGCCTGGGCGCGGGCGCGTTCGTCTGCGGCGAGGAAACCGCGCTGATGCACTCCATCGAGGGCGGCCGCGGCGAGCCCAAGCCCAAGCCCCCGTTCCCTGCGGTGCGCGGTCTGTTCGACAAGCCCACCAACATCAACAACGTTGAAACGCTGGCCAACATCCCGCAGATTATCCTCAAGGGCTCGGAGTGGTTCGCCTCCATCGGCACCGAAAAGAGCAAGGGCACCAAGGTCTTTGCCCTGGGCGGCAAGATCAACAACACCGGCCTGGTCGAAGTCCCCATGGGCACCCCCTTGCGCGACATCATCTACAAGATCGGTGGCGGCATTCCCGGCGGCAAGAAGTTCAAGGCCGTGCAGACCGGCGGCCCCTCCGGCGGCTGCATTCCGGCGGATTACCTCGATATCGCCATCGACTATGACTCCCTCACGGCCATCGGCTCCATGATGGGCTCCGGCGGCATGATCGTCATGGACGAGGACAACTGCATGGTGGATATCGCCCGCTTCTTCCTGGACTTCACCGTGGATGAAAGCTGCGGCAAGTGCACCCCCTGCCGCATTGGCACCCGCCGCATGCTGGAGATCCTGGAGCGCATCGTGGAAGGCAAGGGCGAGGAGGGCGACATCGAGAAGCTGGAGGCCCTGGCCGAAAACATCAAGGCCACCGCGCTGTGCGGCCTGGGTCAGACCGCGCCCAACCCGGTTTTGTCCACCCTCAAGTATTTCCGTGACGAGTATGAGGCGCATATCAAGGAGAAGCGCTGCCCCGCGCACCACTGCCAGAAGCTGCTCAACTACGAAATTACAGACAAGTGCCGCGGCTGCACGGCCTGCGCGCGCGTCTGCCCGGTCAACGCCATCACCGGCAAGGTCAAGGAGATGCACCACATCGACCGCGCCAAGTGCATCAAGTGCGGTTCCTGCATGGAGAAGTGCCGTTTCGGCGCCATCGTCAAGAACTAATGTCCGCATGAGGAGGAACAGACATGGAACAGATGATTCCGCTTACCATCGACGGCGTGCATGTGGAGGTTCCCGCGGGTACGACGGTGCTTGAGGCGGCGCGTATCGCCAAGGTGAACATCCCCACGCTCTGCTACTTAAAGGATATCAACGAAACCGCCAACTGCCGCCTGTGCGTGGTGGATTGCGGCGGTCGCGCGCTGCAGGCCGCCTGCGTGCTGCCGGTCGCGCCCAACATGGTGGTCAAAACCAATACGCCTGCCGTGCGCCAGGCCCGCCGCATCAACCTGGAACTGATTTTGAGCAACCATGAAAGAAAGTGCCTCAGCTGCGTGCGCAGCCAGAACTGCGAACTGCAAAAGCTGTGCCTGGATCTGGGCGTGGAAAGCGGCGAGCGATTTGCCGGAACGCAGAACGAGTACGAGCCGGACACGACCTCCGCCTCCATCGTGCGCAACAACAACAAGTGCATCCTCTGCCGCCGCTGCGTGGGCGCGTGCGCCAACGTGCAGAAGGTGGGCGTGATCGGCCCGGTGCGCCGCGGCTTCAAAACCGCCATCGAAAGCCCCTGGGAGATGAAGCTGGCGGAGATGGCGTGCATCAACTGCGGCCAGTGCATCACCGCCTGCCCTGTGGGCGCGCTGACCGAAGCCGACGGCACCAAGGACGTGTGGAAGGCCCTGTCCGATCCCACCAAGCATGTGGTGGTTCAGCCCGCTCCCGCCGTGCGCGCGGCGCTGGGCGAGGAATTCGGCATGCCCATGGGCACCAGCGTGACCGGCAAAATGGCCGCCGCGCTTCGCCGCCTCGGCTTTGACAAGGTTTTTGACACCGACTTTGGCGCGGATCTGACCATCATGGAGGAAGGCACGGAGCTGATCGACCGCCTCAACAACGGCGGCGTGCTGCCCATGATCACCAGCTGCTCGCCGGGCTGGATCAAGTACTGCGAGCACTACTATCCCGAATTTATCCCCAATTTGAGCTCCTGCAAGTCGCCTCACGAGATGACCGGCGCGATGGTCAAGACCTACTACGCCGAAAAGGCCGGCATCGATCCGCAGAACATCGTGGTCGTGTCCGTGATGCCCTGCACGGCCAAGAAGTTCGAGGCGCGCCGCCCCGAGCTGGGCCGCAACGGCATGGCCGACGTGGACGCGGTCATCACCACGCGCGAGCTGGCCCGCATGATCAAGGAAGCCGGCATCGACTTTGTCAACCTGCCGGACGAGGACTTCGACAGCCTGATGGGTGAAAGCACCGGCGCCAGCGTCATCTTCGGCGTCACCGGCGGCGTGATGGAAGCGGCGCTGCGCACCGCCTATGAGCTCATCACCGGCAAGACGCTGGAGGATGTCAACTTCACCGCCGTGCGCGGCATGGAGGGCATCAAGGAGGCTACGGTCAAGGTCGGTGATCTGGATGTGAACGTGGCCGTTTGCTCCAGCACCGGCAAGGCCAGCGAGCTGCTGGACGCCATCAAGCGCGGCGAGAAGCAGTATCACTTCATCGAGGTCATGGGCTGCCCCGGCGGTTGCGTCAACGGAGGCGGCCAACCCATCGTGCCCGCCTCCGTGCGCAACTGGACCAACGTACCCGCCATCCGCGCCAAGGCGCTCTATGGCGAGGACGAGGCCAAGACCCTTCGCAAGAGCCACGAGAACCCCGAAATCAAGCAGATTTATGAGGAGTTCCTCGGCAAGCCCAACAGCCACAAGGCGCATATGCTGCTGCACACCACCTACGAGCAGCGCGACATTTACCTCTAAGAAAATTCCCTTTCGCGGCGGCGGGTTGATCCTGCCGCCGCGATTGCGTGGACGCAAAGATGAAGGCGTCAAAGAAAATTCCTTAAAGAAAACACGTTTCGCCCATTCGTTCATAAAAGCTTTACAATCCGCCGACATGCCTTGAAAAATCACGGTTTTTTCCGGTATGGGCGGCGGATTTCCCCTTGCGCTTTTCGGGAAAGAATGCTTTAATAGGTTGAGCGTCTTTGCCGCTTAGCCCGCAAAGTCCGCCGGAAGGGGTTTTTTGTTTGGAGATTCAGTGGTATCCGGGCCATATGGCCAAGGCCAAACGGCTGCTCAGCGCGCAGCTGAGCAAGGTGGATCTGGTGGTTGAGCTGTGCGATGCGCGCCTGCCGCTGTCCAGCCGCAACCCGGCGCTGGATGAGATGATCCGCCACAAGCGGCGCGTGCTGCTTCTGTGCAAGGCCGATCTGGCCGAACCCGCCAAAAGCCAGCAATGGCTGGCCTATTTCCGGCGGCAGGGCCTGGAGTGCATGGCCTATGACAAGAGCCCGCAAAAGACCAAGCAGGCTCGCGGGCTCATTGAGCTGGCTGCCAAAGACGTGCTGGATCGAAACAAGCGCCGCGGCATTCAAAAGACGCTGCGCGCCATGGTGGTGGGCGTGCCCAATGTAGGCAAGAGCACCTTCATCAACCGCCTCTATGGCGGAACGATCGCCAAAACGGGCGACCGCCCCGGCGTGACAAAGAGCAATCAGTGGGTCAAGGTGTCGCCCTATCTGGAGGTGCTGGACACACCTGGCATGCTCTGGCCCAAGCTCAACGACCAGCGCGCGGCTACGCGTCTGGCCTATATCGGGACCATCAAGGACGCGGTTTACGACCAGTATGAGCTGTGCGCCTGCCTGCTGGCCGATCTGATGGCCGTGATGCCCAAGCAGACCGCGGAGCGCTACAAAATCAAGGACCCCTCCGCCCAGGGCTACGCCCTGCTGGACGAGGTGTGCCGGGGCCGCGGCTTTCTCATGCGCGGAGGCGTGAGCGATCTGGACCGTGCCTGCGCCGTGATTCTGGATGAATTCCGCGAGGGCAAGGTGGGGAAGCTCACCCTGGAGGATGCGCCACAGGCCGGGGAGGAGGCGCGCAACGGTGAAACCCTCTGAAAAGCGCCTGGCGCACTTTCATGAGCTGGTCGCCTATGACCGCGCCTTACCGTGCTTCGGTACTTCGCTGGCCGGTATGGACGAGGCCGGGCGCGGGCC
The DNA here is from genome assembly GCA_944349545.1 of uncultured Eubacteriales bacterium. Taxonomy (GTDB): domain Bacteria; phylum Bacillota; class Clostridia; order Christensenellales; family Aristaeellaceae; genus Limiplasma. Next base: position 21,521 of record CALVNG010000022.1, on the reverse strand, counting down.
GCTGGCGGGCAATGTAGTGGCGGCATGCGTCATTTTGCCCGTCTACCCGCTGCATGAATGGATTGACGACAGCAAGCGCCTCAGCCCCAAGCGCCGAGAGGAGATGTATGAGCGCATCATGGAGACGGCGCTGTTTGCGGGCGTGGGTGAGGCCAGTCCGGAGGAGATCGACCGGCTGAATATTCTTAACGCCACGCGCCTGGCCATGCGTCGGGCTGCGGAGCAGGCACCTGCTACGCTGTGCGTGGTGGACGCGGTCCAGGGACTCGACCTGCCCTTTCCCGTCCGGTCCGTCATCCGTGGCGACGCCACCAGCTATCATGTGGCGGCGGCCAGCATCGTGGCCAAGGTGACACGGGACCGGCAGATGCGGGACTATGCCCTGCAGTATCCGCAGTACGGATTTGACCGCAACATGGGCTATGGAACTGCCGAGCATATCGCAGCCCTGCGTCTCCATGGTCCCACGCCGGCGCATCGACGCGCCTTTATACGCCATTTTGTCGGGGAGGAAACAGCCGAATGAAACGCATCTGCGCCTTCTTTTGCCTGGCGTTGACGCTGATGATGTGCGTGACGGCCGCCGTCGGGGAAGCCAATCTGCTTGCCAATGGCGGTTTTGAAACGCTGGACGCCTCCGGAAATCCGGTGGACTGGTATCCCACGGCCTACCGTACGCAGGAGGGATACTCGCGCATTGCCGTCACGCCTGAAAAGGCGCACAGCGGCCAGTACAGCGCTGTGGTGGAAAACGCCAGCGCCAACGACGCACGCTATACCTGCACGGTTTCGGTGGAGCCGTCCTCGCTCTACCGCCTGAGCGCCTATGTGCTGGTGGAATCCATGGAGGATACCGGCAACGGCGCAAACCTCGGTATTGAGGACATTTATTCCTATTCCGACTGCCTGTTTGACACCGATGGAGAATGGAAATACCTGGAGTGGTACGGCGAAACAGGCGAGGACCAGCATGAACTCACCTTCGGCGTACGGGTAGGCGGCTACGGTGCGGAGAGCACCGGCAAGGCCTATTTCGACGACGTGGTTCTGGAAAAGGTGGACGCGCTGCCCTCCGGGGTATTCGCCTCCATCTGGTATGAAACGCAGAGCTACGTGTCCTATGACACGCAAACCACGCAGAGGACGGGGGAGAAGAGCACGGCGCTGTTTGTGACTCTGGCCCTCGTGTTTGGCTTTGCGTATCTGCTGGCCCGTCCGCTGCTGGAACGCGGAGGCGCGAATCGGCGCGCCGCTTGCGTCTTTATCTGCCTGATGGCCGTGGCACTGGCCGTGCGCATCGTGCTGGCGGTACAGGTGCCGGGCTATTCGGTGGACATCAACTGCTTCATCGCCTGGAGCCTGCGTATGGCTGAGCGCGGCCCTGCAGGCTTCTATGCCCCGGATTATTTCTGCGACTATCCGCCGGGATATATGCTGCTGCTGTGGCCCTGCGGCCTGCTGCTCAGCGCTGTGAAGAGTGCGGGAGCCTCGCTGCTGGTGGTCAAGAGCCTGCCCATCCTGTGCGACATGGCGGGCGCGCTTGTGCTGTTCGCATTTGCCCGCAAGCGACTGGGGGATGCGGCGGCGGCGCTGATAGCCGGGCTCTATGCGCTTAACCCCGTGGTGCTGGTCAACGGTGCGGCATGGGGGCAGGCCGACAGCGTGCTGGCGCTGCTGTTGATGCTCACCTGTCTGGCGGCCATCCGCCGGGACTGGCGGGCAGCGTTCCCGCTGTTTGCGGCGGCGGTGCTGGTCAAGCCGCAGGCCCTTCTGTTTGCGCCGGTTGGCGGCGTATGGCTGCTCGTGTGCCTGCTGGAAAAGCAGGAGCAGACGGACCGTGTTCGGCAGTGGAAGTCGGCCGGGCTGGGTCTGGGGCTGGCGGCGCTGGTGGCGGCGGCCATCATCGTGCCGTTTTCCGTCAGGCAGTCGCCGGGGTGGCTGATCAATCTGTATAGGGAAACCCTTTCCTCCTACGCCTATGCCACCCTGAACACGGCCAACCTATACTACCTGATCGGCGCCAACTGGACGGACCTGGCCGCTCACGTGCCCACGGCGCTGCCGCTGATCACGGCGCTGGCTGCCATGAGCGGAGGCCTTTGGCTGCTGCTGAGCGGTGAAAAGTCTTCCCTGCGCAGTCAGCTCCGCCGTACATCGCTGGGGTCGGTCTGCCTGCTGCTGGCGCTGTATCAGTTCGGCCTGACCTTCTTCGGGGGCAGCTACAGCGCCTACGGCTATGGGATGATGGCCTTTGCTTTCCTGTTTGCAGCCGCATGCCTGGCCTGCGACCGCAAGGCCGCCCATCTGCCCTTCTACCTGGCGCTGTCGCTGATCCTGATCTACGTGCTGGGCATCAAGGTGCATGAGCGATACCTGCTTCCCGCGCTGCCGCTGCTTCTGATCGCCTATGTGCTCACGCGCGACCGGCGGCTTCTGGCCCTTTGCGTTGGCTTTTCCATCACCACGTTCATCAATACGGCGATCGTGCTGGACAATGCCATCCTCTTTGGCGCGGAGATGGGGCACCTCAACGACGATACCCTTGTCCTCAACGATGTGCTGTGCGTGCTGAACCTCCTGCTGTGCGGGTTCTCCATCTGGGTGGCCTATACGGGCCTGCGGCCCAGCGCGGCGCCGCAGCCGCAGGAAGCGGGGCCGGCCGTGCCGCCGTCGTATGAGCGGATGCTGCTGTCGCCCCGCGACGCACGGCTGCACCTGACGCTGCGGGACTATCTGGTGATGGGCATCACCTGCGTGGTTTATGGCGTGCTGGCCTTTACGAACCTGGGCAGCGCGGTCGCGCCGCAGACAGGTTGGGTCTCCACCTCGCCTGACGAGCAGATCGTCTTTGACCTGGGCGAGAGCACGCGCTTCAGCCTCCTGTACTATGCAGGGGTCAGCTATAACGACTTTTCCGTATCCACCAGCGACGACGGGATCACCTGGTCGGCGGAAACCCCCTGCCGCATGCGCGAAGGCCTGTGCTACCGGTGGCTGTATGCGCTTCAGTCCACACAGAGCGACGGCGAGGTCGCCTACCTGAGCGATTCGCCCACCAGCGTGGTCTGGTTCACGGGGCGATATCTGCGGCTGAATGCCTGTGAGGCGGGACTCAATCTGTGGGAGATCGTGGCGCGGGATGAAAACGGACAAACGTTGCCCCTGACCATCGTAAGTCACACGGGAGCGCGCGAGGGCGTGCTGGAAAGCGAAAAGCCCGTGGAAAACCTGATCGATGAGCAGGATACCTGCGTGGGCGAGCCGGGGTGGTACAACGGCACCTACTTTGACGAAATCTACCATGCCCGCACCGCCTATGAGCACCTGCACGGACAGGCGCCCTATGAAACCACGCATCCGCCGCTGGGGAAGCTTTTGATGAGCGCGGGCATTGCCATCTTCGGCATGACGCCGTTCGGATGGCGGTTCGCAGGGGCACTCATCGGCGTGCTGATGCTGCCGGCGCTCTACCTGCTGGCATTGCAGCTCACCCACAAGCGCTCGATTGCCACGGTGTCCATGGTGGCGTTCTCGCTGGATCTGATGCACTATACGCAGACGCGCATCGCAACCATCGACTCCTTCCCGGTGTTTTTTATCCTGCTGAGCTACCTGTGCATGGTGCGTTACCTGCAAACCGACCTCTTTGCCGCGGATGCTGAAAAGCCCCGGCTGTTTGACCGCTGCCTGCGCCGGAGCCTGATTCCTCTGGCCTTGAGCGGTCTGTTCATGGGACTGGCCATCGCCAGCAAGTGGATCGGTCTGTATTCCGCGGTGGGCTTGGCGCTGCTGTTCTTCGTGGCCGTCTATCGCCAGTATCGGGTCAGCAACGTGGCCTGCGGGCTGGATGTGGAGCGCGCGGGGCTGGACGATGGGCAGAAAGCGCGCGTGCGTGCCGCACAGGACTTTACGCTCAAGCGCATTCTTATCACCTGCGGCTTCTGCGTGATCTTCTTCGTGCTGGTGCCGTGCGTCATCTACTACCTGTGCTATATCCCGTACCTTTCCCCGACGGGCCCGGTCACGCTCAAACGTGTGATCGACGCCCAGATCGGCATGCTCAATTACCACAGCACGCCGGGCCTTGGCATGGATCATCCCTTCCAGTCGCCGTGGTGGCAGTGGCCGTTCATCCTCAAGCCCATGTGGTTCGCGCAGGACCACTATGAGCCCGCCGGATACGAGAGTACCATCATGTGCTTAGGAAATCCGTGGATTTTCTATATCGGTGCCATTGCCATGCTGGGCGCGCTGGCGGCCTGTGCGGCCAAGTATCTGAACCTGCGAAGCGGCGTGTCCCTGAGGCAGGGCGACGGCGATCTGACGCTACCGGTGCTGGCCGTAGGGTTCCTTGCGCAGTACCTGCCCTGGGTGCTCGTGCCCAGAAGCATGTATATGTACCACTATTTCGCTAGTGTGCCCTTCATCATCATGGCCACGGCCTGGTGGATGGATCGCCTGCCGCTCTCCCGCCCAAGGCTCCGCACGGGCGTCATAGCGCTGTACCTGGCAGGCGCGCTGGTGTTCTTCGTGATGTTCTTCCCCTACGCGTCAGGATGGCTGACCAGCACGGAATGGCTGGATGCGATGAAGTGGTTTTCAAAGCTGTACTACTGACGAGGCGTTTGTGTGGAGAGGGTGTGCCTCATGCTCGCCAAGACATTGTCCTGCGGTTTAAGCGGCGTATATGGCTATCCCGTGGAGGTGGAGGCGTTTATCTCCAGCGGGATGATTGGCTTCGAAATCGTCGGTCTGCCCGGCGCGGCGGTCAAGGAGAGCCGCGACCGCGTGCGCGCGGCGATCTCCGTGAGCGGACTGTCCTTCCCCTTCGGCAAGGTGACGGTCAATATGGCCCCCGCGGACGTGAAAAAGGAGGGCACGGCGTATGAGCTGGCCATCGCCGTGGCGCTGCTGGCCGCGCGGTCGCCGGAGGCGTTTCACGGCCTGGGGGAGACTATGCTGCTGGGCGAGCTGGCGCTGGACGGACGGCTGATGCCGGTCCGTGGCGCGCTGGGCATGGCCATCACCGCCGCCAGGCAGGGCGTGCGCACGCTCATTCTGCCCAGGGCGAACGCCAGGGAATGCGAATGCGTTGCGGGTCTGGCCGTCTACCCGGCGGAAACGCTGCTGCAGGTGTACGGGCATTTGTCAGGCAAGGCCCCCCTGGCTGCGCAGCCCACGGCGCGATACGAGACGCTCGCGCCGGACGCGCCCACGGCTTTTGACCTGAAATATGTCAAGGGACAGCCGGCTGGCCGCAAGGCGCTGGAAATCGCGGCGGCAGGCGGACACAACCTGCTGATGACGGGCATCCCCGGCAGCGGCAAAACCATGCTGGCCCGCTGCCTGCCCGGCATCCTGCCGCCGATGACCTACGAGGAGGCGCTGGAAACCACGCTGATCCACTCTGCTGCCGGCGAGCTGGGCGAGGACCATGGGCTGATGACGCAACGCCCCTTTCGCACGCCGCATCACAACGTTTCCATGCCGGCCATGATCGGCGGGGGCGCGAAGGCGCGCCCGGGCGAGGTATCGCTGGCGCACAACGGCGTGCTCTTTCTCGATGAGCTGCCCGAGTTCCGGCGCGAGACCCTCGAAGCATTGCGCCAACCGCTGGAGGATGGCTTTGTAAGCGTCACGCGGGTAGGCGGACAGAACCGTTACCAGAGCCACGCGGCGCTGGTGGCGGCCATGAACCCCTGCCCCTGCGGCAACTATGGCAGCAGGACGCGCCCATGCCGCTGTACTCCGGCGGAGATCAAGCGCTATCTGGGGCGCATCAGCGGCCCGCTGCTGGATCGCATCGATCTGCGGGTGGAGATGGATGCCGTATCCGTCGAGGAAATCGAAACCTCCGGCACGGAGGAGAGCAGCGCAGCCGTGCGCGCCCGTGTGCTCGAAGCGCGCAGACGGCAGACCGCCCGCTACGCCGGCCTGTCCTATCACTGCAACGCACAGCTGGACCAGCCGGGCGTGGAGCGCTTCTGCACGCTGGATGCAGCGGCTGCAAAGCTGCTCCATCAGGCGGTGGACCGCTTTCGTCTCTCCATGCGCGCCTATGGGCGCATCCGCAAGGTGGCGCGCACCGCGGCGGACCTGTCAGGCCATGAGGCCATCGAGGCGCAGGACGTCGCGCTGGCCCTGCAGTTCAGAACCGCGCACGAGTCGTATGGAGGATAAGACATGCATCTTAGCGAGGAACAACGGAGCCTGCTGTGGCTGTCGGCGGCCAAGATCACGCCTTCGCATGTAACGGCGCTGGCGCAAGCCTACGGCGGCCCGGAGGGCGTATGGGACGCGTTCGGTAGCCGGGGAGGGCCTGAGTTTCCGGAGCAGGTACGCAGCACGCTGTCCACGCTCCATTCATGCCACGCCATGGACGGCCTCATCGCACGTCTGGAGCAAAAGAACGTCCGCCTGCTCTTCCGGGATGACGAACGCTATCCCGGACAGCTGGCCAAGCTTGACGACGCTCCCTATTTGCTGTATTATGCAGGTTCCCTCGACTGCCTGAAAAGGCCCATGGTCGCGCTGGTCGGCACGCGCCGCTGCAGCGCGTATGGAAGGGAAATGGCGGGCATGCTGGCGCGCGGCCTTTGCGACGCGGGCGTGTGCGTGGTCAGCGGCCTGGCGCGCGGTATCGACCTGGCAGCGCATGAGAGTGCGCTGGAGGCGGGAGGCTGCACCGTCGGCGTGCTCGGCAGCGGTATCAACGTACCCTATCCGCCCGAACACAGACCGCTTCTGCGAAAAATCGCGGGAGGAATCGGCCTGGTTCTCAGCGAATATCCGTTGGACGCACGGCCGCTTCCATATCATTTTCCACACCGCAACCGCATCATTTCAGGCCTTAGCCTGGGCGTGGTGTTTGTGGAGGGACGCATCAGAAGCGGCGGTATCATCACCGTGGACGCCGCGCTGTCGCAGGGCCGTGAGGTATTCGCGGTGCCCGGCTGCGTGGGCACGGCGGGCGCGGAAGGCCCGAACCATATTCTCCGCGAGGGCGGTCGCATCGTCACCTGTGCAGACGATGTTCTGGAGGATCTCGGGCTTGCTCCCGGAGGCGCAGCGCCCGAACCGGATGAAACGGAGGGGCTGACGGACCTTCAGCGGCGCATTCTGGACCTGCTCGCCTTGGAACCGCTCGGCGCGCAGGAGCTGGGCGAGCGGCTCATGCTGGACGCCTCACGGCTTCTGGCCGAGCTGGGGACGCTGGAGATCATGGGCCTGATCTGCCGGGAGAGCGGCAACCGTTTCCGCCGCACGCTGCAGGCGGGGAATCAGAGGAGGAGTTAGATGGCGACGACTGCACAAAAACTGGTGATCGTGGAATCGCCCGCGAAGGCCAAGACGATTGAGAAATTTCTGGGCAAGGGGTATCACGTGGAGGCCTCGCAGGGTCATGTGCGCGACTTGCCAAAATCGCAGCTGGGTGTGGATGCGGACCATGATTTCCAGATGAAATACATCACCATCCGCGGCCGGGGCAACATTTTGGCAAAAATCAAAAAGGAAGCCAAAAACGCGTCCCGCGTCTATCTGGCGACTGACCCTGACCGTGAGGGCGAGGCCATTTCCTGGCATCTGGCGCACACGCTGAATCTGGACCCCACCAAGCCCTGCCGCATTGAGTTTCACGAGATTACCAAAAAGGCGGTCAAGGACGCGCTGGAGCATCCTCGGCCCATCGATATGGCGCGCGTGGACGCGCAGCAGGCGCGCCGGGCCCTGGACCGGCTTGTAGGCTACAAGATCAGCCCGCTCCTGTGGGCCAAGGTCAAAAAGGGCCTGTCTGCGGGCCGGGTGCAGAGCGTGGCTACGCGCCTGGTGGTGGAGCGCGAGCAGGAGATTGAGGCGTTCATTCCCGAAGAATACTGGGATGTGACGGCGCGCTTCATGGCTCCGAACGCCAAGGGGAAAAAGATGATCTGCGAGGCTCGTCTGGTATCGCTGGACGGGGAGAAGGCGCAGATTGGAAACGAAAAGGACGCGCTGGCAGCCAAGGAGCGCATCCTCAAAACCGCATTCAAGGTCCAGTCCGTGAAAACGGGCGAGAAGCTCAGGCGGGCACAGCCGCCCTTCACCACCTCCAGCCTGCAGCAGGAGGCCAGCCGCAAGCTCAACTTCTCCACCGCCAAGACCATGCAGGTGGTGCAGCAGCTCTACGAGGGCATCGACCTGGGCAAGGCGGGCACCGTGGGCCTGGTCACCTACATCCGCACCGACAGCGTGCGCGTATCAACCGAGGCCGTAGAGGCGGCGCGCGGCTTCATCCGCGCTCAGTACGGCGAGGAGTACTGCCCCGAAGCGCCCAACCAGTACAAGGGCCGCAAGAACGCGCAGGACGCCCACGAGGCCATTCGCCCCACATACATGGAGCACACGCCCGACAGCGTGAAACCCTTTCTGAGCCGGGAGCAGCACAACCTCTACCGCCTCATCTACACCCGCTTTCTCGCCAGCCAGATGAAGCCCGCCGTATTCCAGACCATGACGGCGGATATCATGGGCGACGGCGTTGACATGCGTTATTACGGCGAACATATGGTTTTCAGCGGCTACCGCGCCGTCTATGTCGAGGGCACGGATGATGAGCAGGAACCGCCCGAAAGCGTGCTGCCGGTTTTGAAGGAGGGCAGCGACATGGCCTTTTCGGAGGTGGACGCGGTGCAGCACTTCACCCAGCCGCCCGCCCGCTACACCGAGGCAAGCCTGGTCAAAACCCTGGAGGAAAAGGGCATCGGCCGCCCCAGCACCTATGCGCCCACCATTACCACGATCATCTCCCGCGGCTATGTGAGCCGGGAGAAAAAACGCCTGTATCCCACCGAGCTGGGCCGCATGGTCACCAGCATGATGATGGAATATTTCGGCCCGGTCGTTGACACCCAGTTCACCGCCTCCCTGGAGGATAAGCTGGATACCGTGGAGGAAGGCAAGACCGAATGGCGGCAGATCCTGCGCGATTTCTATCCGCCCTTTGAAAAGATGCTCTGCGTGGCCGAGGATCAGATTGAGAAGGTTGAGGTCAAGGACGAAGTCAGCAACGTGCCCTGTGAAAAGTGCGGGGCGATGATGGTCTACAAGATGGGCCGCTTCGGAAAATTCCTTGCCTGCCCGAACTTTCCCGCCTGCCGCAACGCAAAGCCCATCGTTCACTATATCGACGCGCCCTGTCCCAAGTGCGGCGCGCGGCTGATGGAAAAGACCAGCAAGAAAAACCGCAGGTTCTACGGCTGCGAAAAGTACCCGGACTGCGATTTTGTCAGCTGGGAAAAGCCCATCGTGGATCGCTGTCCCAAGTGTGGCAGCTACATGGTGGAAAAGCCCGGCAAGCGGGGCGAGGTGGTGCATCTGTGCGCCAACGAAACCTGCCGCTACAAAACGTCCGTCCCCAGGCCCGAGGAGGATGAGGACTGATGAGCATACAGGTCATCGGAGGCGGGCTGGCCGGGTGCGAGGCCGCCTGGCAGATCGCCGGACGCGGCGTGCCCGTGGACCTCTATGAAATGAAGCCCCGGCAAAAGACCCCTGCCCAGCACCTGGATACCATGGCGGAGCTGGTGTGCAGCAACAGCCTGCGCAGCGACCGCCTCTCCAACGCCGTGGGGCTGCTCAAGGCGGAAATGCGCATGCTGGATTCGCTTGTCATGCGCGCGGCGGATGATAATGCCGTGCCTGCCGGCGGCGCGCTCGCGGTGGACCGCGTCGGCTTTTCCGCGGCGGTGGACAGGGCGATTCGGGAGCATCCGCTCATCAACGTTCATGAGGAGGAGGTGACCGGCGTTCCTCCCGCGGGCACGGTCATCATCGCCTCCGGTCCTCTGACCAGCGACGCGCTTTCCGAGGCCATCTCCCGCATGGAAGGACTGGATACGCTTCATTTCTACGACGCCGCCGCTCCCATCGTCACCGCCGACAGCCTGGACATGGACAAGGTATTCTGCATGTCCCGTTACGACCGCGGCGCAGACTATCTCAACTGCCCCATGAGCCGCGAGGAATACATGGCCTTTGTCCACGCGCTGCAGACCGCGGAAACCGTGCCCGTGCGCGGCTTTGAGGAAAGCGCTGTCTTTGAGGGCTGCATGCCCATTGAGAGCATGGCCAAGCGCGGCGATATGGCCGTGGCCTTTGGCCCGCTCAAGCCCGTGGGTCTGCGCGACCCGCGCACGGGACGCGAGCCGTTCGCCGTGGTGCAGCTTCGCCGGGATAACTTCTCCGGCACGCTGTACAACCTCGTGGGCTTCCAGACCCGCCTGACCTATCCCGAACAGCGGCGCGTATTCCGCATGATTCCGGGCCTGGAAAACGCGGAATTCGCCCGTCTGGGCGTGATGCACCGCAACACTTTCCTCAACAGCCCCGGCTTTCTGGATGATACCTACCGCGTCGTTCGAGAACCGCGCCTGGCCTTCGCCGGGCAGATCACCGGGGTGGAGGGCTATGTGGAAAGCGCGGCCAGCGGCCTTCTCTGCGGCCTGTGCGCCGCCCTGCGCGAGCTGGGCAAATCGCCGCCTCGCTTCAGCGGTCGCACGGCCATCGGCGCGATGGCGCGGTATGTCTCCACGCCAAACAAGCGCTTTCAGCCCATGAACTGCGCATTCGGCCTGATCGACCCGCTGGAGGTAAGACCCGGAGAAAAGCGCATCCGCAACAAGCAGCAGCGCTACGAGAAAATTTCGGAACGCGCTCTGCTGGAATTGGACCTGATTTTAGGACAGATGGAGCAAGAAATGCTTTCCTAAAGCGGCATCTCTGTGCTATGCTGGACGTACCACCGATGAGGAGGAAACAACCATGAAACGCGCAATCGCCCTGACGCTGATGCTGACCATCATCCTCGCCTGCCTGCCCGCCGTGACGCTGGCAGCCAAGCAAATGGAGGACGGCGTGCCGGTATGGACCGAGGAAACGGTCCGCCAGTACGCGCTGGACTACATCGAAGGCAAGTCCATGAGTCGCCTGTGGGGATATTACGACCTTCAGATCCGCCGCTACATGCCCATGGAAACCTACGAGGCCATGCTGACCGATCTGGAATGGATGACCGGCGCGTTTTTGGAGCTGGGCAGCTACCGCAGCTTTGAAGAGCCGGAAAACAAGCTGAAAACGCATGTCCTCCACCTGATCATGGAAGAGCAGGACCTGGACATGTACTTCACCCATAAAAACAAAGAGGATGACTGGGAGGTCATGGCCCTCGAATTTGTGCCGGCGGAAAAAGAGGCGCTTCGCGACGGAAGCGATATGCTTGTTGGCGGCAAAGCGACCGCGGAACCGGATTACGAGGAATCCGCCGTGACGGTGGGGCAGGCGCCCTATGCGCTGGAGGGCGTGCTGACCATGCCCAAGGAGGCCAGCGAGGAAACGCCGGTGCCCGTGTGTGTGTTTGTCCATGACTTCGGCGCGTATGACCATGACCTCACCATGGGCCAGACCACTTTCTTTGCGGACCTGGCGGACGCTTTGGGCAAGATGGGCGTCGCCTCGCTTCGCTACGACAGCCGCGCCTATGCTTACCCTGACGCGCAGCCTGAAACCGTCTATGACGAGGCTGTGGAGGACGCGCTCGCTGCCTGCCGGCTGCTCAAGGACAATCCGCTGGTGGACCAGGAGCGCATCGTGCTGGTGGGCCTGGGCTTTGGCGGGATGATCGCGCCGCGCATCGTCTCCCAGTCCGAGGGCAGCTTCAAGGCCATGATCATTCTGGGCAGCACCCCCAAGACGCTGATCGAGTGGTACCGCGATACGCAGCCGGAGGCCTATGCCGCTCTGAGCGAGGAAACGCAGGAAACCGTTGAAAAGATGATCAAAAAGGTGTCCAACGTGAGCGAGGAGGAAGCCCGTGCGCTGACGCTGTTCGGCAAAAACGGCTATTATTTCTGGGAGGACCTGCACTATAACGCCGTGGAGCTGATCAAGGAGCTCAAGGTTCCCACCTATATCGGCCAGGGCAGGCGCGATCCCGTCGTATCCGAGGACGAGGGCCGAATCGCCTACGCCGACGCCATCGGCGACAACATGACCTTCATGAGCTTCAAGGCGTTCCGCGGCCTTAACCACATTCTGATGAACGATCTGACCGTGGATGAAAACGGTCAGCCGCAATATGCCATCGCCACCCATATCGATACCCAGGCGGGCCGCACGCTGGCTCAGTGGGTGCTGAACCTGTTTATGACCGAGGAGGAATGAACCTACATGACCATGAAAGGAACCACCATCTGCGCCGTCAAGCGGGGCGATCAGGTGGCCATCGCCGGCGACGGGCAGGTGACCATGGGGGAAAACACCGTCTTTAAGTCCAGCGCCAAAAAGGTGCGCCGCCTCTATGAGGGAAAGGTGATCGCTGGTTTTGCGGGCGCGGTGGCCGACGCCTTTACGCTGTGCGAGCGCTTTGAGGAAAAGCTGACCCAATGCGGCGGCAACCTGGAGCGCGCCGCGGTCAACCTGGCGCAGGAATGGCGCGGCGACAGCGCCATCCGCAAGCTGGAAAGCATGCTGATTGTGGCGGATAAAAACGCGTTGCTGGTTTTAAGCGGCAACGGCGAGGTCATCGACCCGGACGACGGCGTGTGCGCCATTGGCTCCGGGGGCAATTTCGCGCTGGCCGCCGCGCGCGCTCTGGTTCATAACACCAGCCTTTCGGCCGAGGAAATCGCCGTCAAAGCGCTGGAGGTAGCCGCGTCCATCTGCGTGTTTACCAACGACCATATCACCGTTGAGACGCTCTAGGAGGCAGCGCATGAAGGAATTGACACCCAGGGAGATCATGCGGGAGCTCAACCGCTACATCATCGGTCAGGACGAGGCCAAGCGGGCCGTGGCCATCGCGCTGCGCAACCGCTACCGCCGCGCTCAGCTGGATGAGGATATCCGCAATGAAATCAGCCCCAAGAACATTCTGATGATCGGCCCCACGGGCGTGGGCAAAACGGAGATCGCCCGCAGGCTCGCCAAGCTGGTCAATGCGCCATTCGTCAAGGTGGAGGCTACCAAGTTCACCGAGGTGGGCTATGTGGGCCGCGATGTGGAAAGCATCATCCGCGACCTGATGGAAAACGCCATCCGCATGGTACGAAGCGAGTTTTCCAAGCGGGTGGAGACTCGCGCCTCCGTTCTGGCGGAGGACCGTCTGGCCACACTGCTGGTCAATCCGCCCAAAAAAAGCACGGGCAACCCGTTTGAGTTTCTCTTGGGCGGCAAGAAGGAGCCGGAGCTTCCCAAGGAGGAGCAGGACAAGCTGGCCCTCCGGCGTGAGGACGTGCTCGCCCAGCTGCGAAGCGGCCAGCTGGAGGACCGCGAAATTGAAATCGAAGTCGAGGACACGCTGCCCCAGCTGGAAGTAGGCGGCAACTCCATCAACATCGGAGATATGATGGGCGGCATGATGCCCAAGAAAACGAAGATTCGTCGCGTCAAGGTCAAGGAGGCGCGCCGGATTCTTCTGGAGGAGGAGTCCGACAAGCTCATCGACGAGGACGAAGTGCGCGAGGAAGCCATCCGCCGGGCTGAGCAGCAGGGCATCGTCTTTATCGACGAAATCGACAAGGTGGCGGGCCGTTCTTCCGGAGGGCATGGCCCCGATGTCAGCCGCGAGGGCGTGCAGCGGGATATCCTGCCCATCGTGGAGGGAAGCACCGTCAATACCAAGTACGGCGCGGTGCGTACGGATTTCATGCTCTTTATCGCGGCGGGCGCGTTCCATGTCGCCAAGGTGACGGACCTGATTCCCGAGCTTCAGGGCCGCTTCCCCGTGCACGTGACGCTCAAGAGCCTGACCCAGGAGGACTTCAAGGCCATCCTGACCCAGCCCGAAAACGCGCTCACCCGTCAGTACGAGGCGCTTCTGGCGGTGGACAAGGTATTCCTTTCCTTTGAGGACAGCGCTATCGAAGCCATCGCCCACGCGGCGTACGTCATGAACGAAACCAAGGAGGACATCGGCGCGCGCCGCTTGTTTGCGGTGTTTGAAAAGCTGCTGGAGGACATCAGCTTCAACGCCGGCGGTGAGGAAATGCCCAACGTATACCTCAACATCAACGGGGATTACGTCATCGAGCACCTGGGCAAGGACGAGGTGACCATGGACCTCAAGCGCTATATTCTTTGAGCGGGAAGGGGAACGGCATGACGCCGTTCCCTTTTCAAATGCAACGCGCTATGCTATAATGAGGCCACCGACAAAGGAGGAAGATGGTTCCATGAGAATTCGAATCACCAATGTCCTGCTCATGCCCGGCGTAACCAACGAGGCGCATATTCCCTTCATCCCTGACGCGGAGGTGCTGGTGGACGGAAGCCGCATCGCTTACGCGGGTCCGAAAGCCGGCGCCCCGGCCTTTGAAGCGGATGAGGTGATCGACGGCTACGGCATGCTGGCCATGCCGGGCCTGTGCAACATGCACACCCATACCCCCATGACGTTGCTTCGCAGCATCGGCAGCGACCTTACGCTGGACCGCTGGCTCAACGAGGCCATTTTCCCCGTGGAAAAGCATCTCACCGACGAAGCCGTGCGCGCGGGCAGCGACCTTGGCATCATGGAGATGCTGCGCTTTGGCACCACGTCCTTCAACGACATGTATATGCATATGGACATGGAGGCCGAAGCCGTGCGCGACAGCGGCATGCGCGCCCTGCTGGGCCACGGCGTAGTGGATTTCGACGAAAGCTGCGCGGACCTTGCGCCCAATATCGCCCTGATCGAAAAGTGGAACCATGCCGCGGACGACCGCATCCGCATTAGCCTGGCGCCGCACAGCGAGGGCGCCACCACGGAAAAGGTGCTGCTGAAGATCCGCGAGGCCGCGGAAACCTACCACGTGCCCATTCATATCCACGTGAGCGAAACCAGGCTGGACTATGACGGAAGTCTTAATCGGCGCGGCCTTACGCCCCCGCAATATCTGGAAAAGCTGGGCTTGACTGCGCATCCCGTGCTGGCCGCCCACTGTGTATGGATGACGGACGAGGATATCGAACTCTTTGCGCGCCGGGGCGTTACGGTCCTGCATAACCCCATGAGCAACCTCAAGCTGGCAAGCGGTATCGCGCCCATCGCCAAAATGCTCAAGGCGGGCTGCCGCATCACGCTGGGTACCGACGGCGTCGCCAGCAACAACAACCTGAACCTGTGGGAGGAAATCAAGCTCATGCCCATGCTGCAAAAGGGCAATACGCTGGACCCCACGGTGGTATCACCCGCTCAGACCATCGCGGCAGCGACCAGCGCCGGGGCGAAAGCCATGGGGTATGAGGATCTTGGCCAGCTCAAGCCCGGATATCTCGCGGACCTGATTCTGCTGGATCTGTCCGGCGCGCATATGTGCCCCTGCAACGATCTGGAGAGCAACCTGGTTTACTCCGCGCAGGGTAGCGACGTAGCGCTCACCATGGTCAACGGCAAGGTTCTGTACCGAAACGGCGTCTACACCACCCTCGTGCCAAGGCTGGTGCTTGAACGCGCCAGGAAGCAGGCGGGATCGCTGCTGGAGCGGGCTGCGCAGGCCGCCAAATGAATATCCTGGTCGTATGCCAGCATTACTGGCCGGAAAATTTCCGCGTAACGGAAATCTGCGAGGCGTTGGCCGCAAGGGGTCATCGGGTGACGGCGCTCGTGGGTCTGCCCAATTACCCAAGCGGTGTGATTCCCGCCGAATACCGCCATTTTCGCAACCGCCGCCAAACGCGCAACGGCGTGGAGATCCGACGCTGCTTCGAGATCGGCCGCAGGCCGGGGAAGCTGGGGCTGGCGGTGAATTACGTCAGCTACATGACCTCCGCGACGGTCAAGGCGCTGCTGCTCAGGCGCGATTACGACGTGATCTATGCCTTTTCCACCTCGCCGGTGCTCATGAGTCTGCCTGCCGCGGTGCTTCGCTGTTTCACCTCCAAAAAATTCATGATCTATGTGCTGGATATCTGGCCGGCTTGCCTGGCCGCCATGAACGTGGGCGAGGACGCGCTTCTCTACCGCTTCATGAAGCGCGTCAGCCGCTGGGTGTACCGCCGGGCCGATATGCTGATTTATTCGTCCAAGCGCTTTCAGGGCTATCTGCGCGATGTGCACGGCATCGAGGTGGATGATGCGCAGTATATGCCCCAGTTTGCCGACGACGTGTTTCGTGCGCCCCTACCGCCCAAGCCCGCGTCAGACACGGTCCATCTGGTCTTTGCGGGCAACATCGGCAAGGTACAGGCCGTCGAGGTGCTGATTCGCGCGGCAGCGCTGCTTGGCGACCTGCCCATCCGCTGGCATATCGTGGGCGACGGCTCCAATGAGGCCGCCTGCCGCGAGCTGGCTGCCTCGCTGGATTTGGGGGACACCGTCGTATTTTACGGTCGCAGGCCGCTTGAGGACATGCCCGCTTTTTACGCCATGGCTGACGCCATGCTGGTGAGCATGCGGGACGACATCAGCGTCAACGACACTTTGCCCGGCAAGGTGCAAAGCTATATGGCCGCGGGAAAGCCCGTGCTGGGCAGCATTGCCGGAGAGACGGCCTATGTGGTCGAGCAGGCTGGATGCGGCTTCTGCGCCCCGCCCGATGACCCGGAGGCCTTTGCGCAGGTGGTGCGTCGTTTCCTGTCCTGCACGGACCGCGAGGCCATGGGGGAGCGCGGCCGCGCATATTATGATGCGCACTTCACCAAGCGCGACCATATGGACAGGCTGGAAGCGCTGCTCACTTCGCTTGCGGGAGGGAAATAGGGTGCGGGTCTTTCAGCTCAACACCTATTGCGGGGTCAAAAGCACGGGCCGCATCGCGCTGGAAATCGCCCGGCTGGTGGAGGCGGATGGCGGCGCTTGCAGAATCGGCTACGGCGTGCCCGGTATCCCGCCAGAGGCGCAGCCCTACGCGTATCGCGTAGGCTTTCCCTGGGAGCGCAAGCTGCACGGCGCCGCGCGAAAGCTGCTGGATGCGGAGGGCTACGGAAGTGTACTGGGAACGATGGGACTCATCCGGGAGTTGGAACGCTTCCGCCCCGATGTGATCCACCTGCATAACCTGCACGGGTGCTATCTGAATCTGCCGCTGCTTTTTCAGGCCCTGCGCCGGATGAACAGGCCCGTCCTGTGGACGCTGCATGACTGCTGGCCCTTTACCGGACACTGCGCGTATTTTGATTACTGCGGCTGCGAGCGCTGGCGCAGCGAATGCCACGATTGCCCACAGCAACGCGCCTATCCCATATGCGTGGGGCTGGACGGCTCCCGCCGCAACTACCGCATGAAAAAACAGGCATTTACCCTTCTGGAGCGCCTCACTTTTGCTGCGCCCTGCGAGTGGATGAGCGGGCCGTTGCGCGAATCATTTTTGGGAAAATACCCTGTGAGGGTGATTCCCAACGGGGTGAACCGCGAGACGTTCCATCCAACTCCCGGCGACGTCCGTGCCCGCTATGGCCTGGACGGAGCGCGCGTGGTGCTGGCTGTAGCCTCCGAATGGGACGAGCGAAAGGGCCTGCGTTATCTGACGCAGGCCGCCCAGAAACTGGGGAAGGAATATCGGTTCGTGGTGATCGGTCTTGATGAGGCGCAGATCGCGGCTTTGCCGGAGGATGTGCTGGGCCTGACGCGCACACGGGATGCGTCCGAGCTGGCCGCGTGGTACACCGCCGCGGACTGTCTGGCCAATCCCACCCTGGAGGACAACATGCCCATGGTGAATCTGGAGGCCCTTGCCTGCGGCACGCCGGTGGCCGTGTTCCGAACGGGCGGGTGCCCGGAAGCGGTGGACGAAAGCTGCGGCCGTGTGATCGACAAGGGGGACGTGGACGGGCTGTGCTGCGCAATCGCTGATCTGTGCAGGGAAACGACGTCGCTGGCGCCTGCCTGCCTTCTGCGCGCCGAGCGCTTCGACGCGCAAAACACGTTCCGGGCTTATCTTTCCCTCTATAAGGAGCTTTGTTTATGAACGTGCTGATGCTCTCGCTGATGTATCCGGAGGACACAAAGGATCAGGTTGCCCGCGATGCCAAGGACAAGCTGCAAAACCAGATCAACAGCTATCAGCGCGCCTTTGTGGAGGGCATTCGGGCCAACCTGCAGGACGGCGAAGGGATGGAAATCGTCAATGCGCTGCCGGTTGGGGCGTTTCCCCTGCGATACCGCCGCGCTGTGATTCCCTCCGGTTGGCATGACGGGCATGCGGTGTACGAGCTGGGATGCTTCAATCTGCCCGGCATCAAGCAGCGCGGCCGCGCGCGCAGGGCCGCCCGGCAGCTGGCTGCCTGGTGCTCGAGGGACCCATCCAACCGCGTTGTGCTGCTGTATACGATGTATCTGCCGTATCTTGAGGCCGTGGCGCGGGTCCGGCGGCGGTATTCCGACCTAAAGGCCTGCGTGATCGTGACCGATCTGCCCAACGAACTGGGGCTGGCATCCGGCAGGAAGGGCCTGCTCAAACGCATCGAGTATGCACGGGGGCGAAGAAGCATGGCCCTTTGTCGAAGCATGGACGCCTTTGTTCTGCTCACCCGTCCCATGGCGGACGCGCTGGGCGTGCATGATAAACCCTTCCTGGTGATCGAGGGGCTCATTCAGCGCGGGGAGGAACCGGCTCATCCGGCAGAGCAAGCTGAGTCGTCCGGCCGTCCTGCCGTGCTCTACAGCGGAACGCTGGAGCCTGACCTGGGTGTTGCGGAGCTGCTGGAGGCCTTTGCGGGTATGCCGGAGTATGATTTGTGGATTTGTGGCCAGGGAAGCATGGACGCAGCGGTGGCGCAAGCGGCGGAAAACCACGCCAACATCCGCTTTTTCGGTTTCGTTTCCCACGAGAGGGCGCTGGAATTGCAGGCGCATGCCTCGCTGCTGATCAATCCGCGATCTCCCAGAGGCGTTTTCACCCGCTATTCCTTCCCCAGCAAAACGCTGGAGTACATGCGCTCCGGAAAGCCTGTAGCGTGCTACAGGCTTGAGGGGATTCCGAAAGAATACGATCCTTATCTTCGATACATCGAGGGGGAGGGCGCGGACGCGATTCGGCGCGCCGTGAGGGCGGTCCTCGCCCTTTCGCACCAAGAGCGTCGCTCGCTGGGAGAACGGGCGCGCGCATTTGTCATTGCTCACAAAACCCCGGAAGTCCAGTGTCGCCGCCTGGTCACCTTTTTGCGCGGCTTATGACATGCTGCGGTAGTTACCGGCCTGAAGCTCCGCCTGCTTCAGGCGTGCGATGACCGCGTCGTACTGGCTGTGACGGGTTCGCTGGAAGTCGCCCCGTTGAGGCGCTGGACCACGCGGAATTTCAGGAGGCGGCACGGGAAGCGATTGCCGTGACGACGACTCCGACCGGGAAGGCGCTGCCTGCTCACGCTTTGCAGGGGAAGCCTGGGCGCCGGACGAAGGCGCGGCCGCCGGCGCCTCAGGAACGTCCTCCATGCCGCTTTGGATGTAGGGCAGGCGCACGCTTTGGTACTCCAGCCATTTGATTTGCTTTTCTGCCCCCGTCAGGGCTGCGAATGGCGATACGCGATTGGTCATGTACGGTTCCCTCCTTACAGGCAAGAAAAAGGTTCACGCTCTCAGAATATGCACCCAAAGGGGGAGGGTGCGCAGGCGAAAGTCAGCCCATGCGGAGAGACAAGGTCAGAGAAACGCACCGAGACTGTCGCTACGCAGGGAGGCGTCGGGACCTTGAGGACTTCGCAGCGAATTCAGTACGGTGCCTCATGGTTGTTTCCATGCTTTGTTCGTCTTTTTGTCATGTTTGGGGAAGCAATCACTTGGAGCATTTTCATACAAAGAAGGCTGCGCAATGACCAAAATCAAGATCACGTCGCTGTGCGAGCACCTGCCTTGCGATGATAAGCTGCAAGGCGAATCAAACTCCATCAGCAATCATGATGCGCGGCGATTATCTCATTCCCGGCCTTGTGCTATCGGATAGCAAAGAGTACCATATCGGGAAATATGGTCGGTTGCGCCGTGCCTACTTCAAAGAACGCCGGACCATTCCGAATACCGATCTCGTCGACACCGAAAAGCTGCTTTCTACTTGGAGGAAATCGATACCGCCGGGAGCGGCTGGAAATCATTGAAAAAACCATAATGCAGCAAGAGGGCGTAACAGAAGCCCTGAAAGCTGCCGACCAAATGGCATGGGTGCGCCCATGAACTCCATCCACAACAGGGTCGAGGAAATTGTCCTGGCTGAGCTGATCTGCTGTTGAGGGAAGGGAGGTAATGATTTTAATGACCTCAGGCAAACAATCCCCTTTTTTGTACGGCTCCTTCTGGATTGCTCCGACCTCATCACCTTTGCCGCGAATGGCGCTTACAAGAGCCTCCGTGTCCAGCTCTGTTTCAGAGAGGATCACGGTTGTGTGCTTCCATATGATTTTTCATTCCGCCTTGACCCTTGCAGGATCGGGCTGCGCGGATCGGACGCTGGTCTGCCGTGCCGCGGCCCGTTCATCCAGGGCTTTCCTGGCCATCAGACAGCACAGCGGCGCCAAAGAGCTTCCGAGAAGCTGATGACGAACGATGGAATATCCCCGCTCGGACAGGTATGCCATCAGCTCTCCGGCAGTCCAGACATGGTACACCCGAAAGCCCGACAGCCCCATAAACCAGAGCCGGAGCCTGGCGCTTCGGCTTTTGCCCCAGACAAAGGTGGGGGCGAACAGCCATCCACTCGGTTTCAGAACCCGCCGGGCTTCCGCCAGAGCCTTTTCCGGGTGAGGCATAACATGGAGGGCGTTGGAGATCACGACCGCATCGAAACTCTCCGGCCCGTAGGGCAGCCTGGTGGCATCCTGGACGGAGAAATGAAGCCGGGACGAATACACCTGCTTTTTGGCCTGACGGATCATTTCAGATGAAAAGTCGGTTGCCTCCCAGCTTCGGACGCATGGTGACAGCGGGACGGACAGCTGACCTGTTCCGCAGGCCAACTCCAGCACATCCATATCTCGTTTCAGAAAAGGGCGCATTGCTTTGCAGATCTGCTGATAAGTCGCCTTCGAGCGGCGCATGAAGCCGGTGTAATGCCGTGAAAACCGTTCCCAAAACTGCTTGTTGTCATCCATACAAGATGGTCACCTCAATAATGGTTAATGCTTACTAACCGCATCATACTCTTTGCCGTGTGAAATTGCAAGATACTGCCGTACTGTTTTTTCATTTTCGCTGGAATCAACCAAAGGAAGAAGCTGGAACGAAGAATGACCGGGACGCATCTCCCGGCCATTCTTCAGGCTGCTGACAAAGCGCGGGGCGCAGGGGAATCATTGATTGCTCAATCATTCGCGCTTCCCAGAAGGTCGCGCTCATGGTTTCGCTGCCCCGCTTTGGGTCGCTTTGCGCTTCGCGCCATCAGGCACGCGCTTCCCTTCGGCGCCCCAAAGCCTTATGCGCAGCATTTTTTTACGAGCGTTCCGAGCGCTCGATGGACGCAAAAAACGCGGCTTTCCCCAAAATCAGGGTTTTTCAACGGTGAGGGGCTGAAAGGCCCTTGCTTTTTGCTTTTTCAGACGATTTGTGTTAAAAATGGACAATAAAAAAGTCTGAAAAC
>CALVNG010000021.1 GCA_944349545.1 uncultured Eubacteriales bacterium | reverse complement strand
T
The DNA here is from genome assembly GCA_944349545.1 of uncultured Eubacteriales bacterium. Classification (GTDB taxonomy): domain Bacteria; phylum Bacillota; class Clostridia; order Christensenellales; family Aristaeellaceae; genus Limiplasma. Next base: position 31,976 of record CALVNG010000021.1, on the reverse strand, counting down.
AGGTCTGGAACGTGCCCATGTTCTGCACGAAGATGAGCTGGCCCCAGCCGGCGAGCACGGTGGAGATCATGATGGCGATCACGCGTACGTGGTCCACGTGAATGCCGGAAGCGTTGGCAACGGTGCGGTTCTGGCCCACGGCGCGGAACTGCTGGCCGATGCGCGTTCTCATGATACCCACGTTGAACAGGCACAAAAGCCCTACCACCAGGAACGTGATCATGGGCACCGTGACCATGCTGAAGAGCGAAGACACCGCAGGAATCTGGTAAACCAGGCAGATGACCGCCAGAATCCCGATGGCAACGCCGCCTTTTTTGGCGCTGAGGCGCTTGGTCAGGATCAGCACCAGCAAAAGAACCGCAATCACGCCGCAACAGACATATAACGCGGGGCCGAAGCTGAGCTTCCACAGGCCGTCCAGCGCGTACTTGATGCCGCCGCCGGAGCCGTAGGTCAGGTCGATGGTATTGGCCACGCCGGTGGAACCCTTGATGACCAGGCCGGGGGTGTTGAGGGGGATGAGGTTGCCAAAGATGAACAGGAACAGCAGCTGATACAGGCCGTTGGCAAAGTAGCCCAGAATCAGGCCGCCGATCATCTCCTGGCCCTTCATCTTGTTGAGCAGCTTGCCGATCAGGAAGCCAAACAGGCCCGCAATGGGCATGGTCATCAGCATGGCCAGCAGGAATCCGCCAAAGCCGCCCACGCCCCACTCGATCACCCACAGGGCGGCGATCTGCGCGGCCATGGCGCCGATGGTGATGGCGAAGTTGATGCCCATGCCGGCCACGATGGGGATGATCAGCGCCAGCACGATAAAGGCGTTGCGGCTGAGGCGGCCAAACATCTCATACATGACATAGGACATGGACTGACCGGAATAGATGATACAGATGATGCACAGGAGTACAAACATCACCGTCACGGCATTGTTGCGCATCCATGTGCGGACGTCTCCTTGCTTACGCACGCGAGCCACCTCCAGACTTGGTCAGCGCATACAGAATGATACCGTTGGAAATCAGGATGCGCAGCGTTTCGGAAAGGGTGGTGCCGGGTACCAGCATATTGGCCACCGGCATGCCCAACGTAAGCACGCCCTGGAACAGGAAGGTACCGATGATCACGTGGCTGATCTTGCACCGGCTGGTGGAAGCGCCGCCGATGAGGATGGCGCTGGCCGCGATGAAGCCCATCTGGCGCGGCGCCGTATAGAGCTGCATGAAGCCGTAGCTCTGCGAGTAGACCAGAATGCCTACGGCGCCCAGCACGGTGGAGAGCACCGTGCCCACGATGCGCATGCGGTCCACGCTGATGCCCGTGGCCTCGGCAAAGCGGGGGTTGTTGCCCACGGCCTGCATGGCCACGCCCGTCCTGGAGCGGGAGAAGAGCCACACCAGGAAGCAGCACAGCAGCATGAAGAGAATCAGACCTGTCGGCACGGTGAAGTCGCCGATGCTGAAGGAAAGCAGGTCATCCAGAATATGCTTGAAGTTGCTGCTGTCCAGGCCGATGGTGTTGCGCAGGCCCGTGCCCAGCGGCCAGCGGAGCTTCAGCGACGTGAAGGGCAGCACCAGCCAGGCGATACACATCACCGACACGATGGAGAAGCCCACATACGTCGTCACCGACATTTCCTCGCCCTTGAGGCGGTTGAGCAGCAAACCGTACAGCCAGCCCGCCACCGCCGCGATCACCGAGCCGACCGCGATGGCGAACAGGAAGCCGCCCCAGCCGGGGATGCCGTATTCAATGGTCATCAGGCCGCCGATGAGGCCGGCCACCAGGCCGATGGGCAGGCCCAGGTTCAGGCTGATGCCGCACTGGATGCCCGGCACCATGGCCAGCACCATGATGGCGTTCATGCCCATGCGCACCACGCTGTTGGAAAGCAGCGTCGGCAGCGACAGGTCATACAGCAGCGCCAGCAGGCACAAAAGGATAAAGAACAGGCTGATGATGATGCGCGGAATGCCGAGCTTTTCCACCAGCGAGCGGCTGAACAGCAGGGCCAGCGCGGCCAGCGCCAGCGCCACGCCGCAATAGATCAGGTCGTCGGCATAGCGGATGAAGAACGCGGTCGTCGTGTTGCTGACCGCCGCGCCGCTGCCCGCTTCCATGTAGCGGTCATACTGCGCGGTAAAGTCATCGCCGCTCTGGTACACGATTCCCTGAATGGTATCATGCAGCGTTTCCAGGGCCGCGTCGTCCAGCACCGGATAGATGCCCTTGAGCGCCTCGCCCACAGCCAGATAGGCTTCGTCCGCCTTTGCCATCAGGGCGTTCATTTCCTCGGTGGCTACAAAGCCGGACATATCCACCGTGACTTCCTCGTCCTCGGATACCTCCTGGCCCGCCGCAAGCTTGGCTTCACGCTCGGCTTCGGCCGCCGCCTCGGCCTCTGGCATATGCTCCTCAATATAGGCCTGCTGAGCCGCGTCCGCGGTGCGGTAATAGGCACTCAGAGCAGCGGTGTAGCTCTCCAGCGCCGACACCAGCTCGTCGGTGTTGACGGTGTCATAGTCCACCGAGGTCCCGGTGTGCTGCGCGCGGGCCTCCTCCTCCGCCTTGGCAACCGCCTCGCGCAGGGCCGACATGCCCAGTCCTTCCTCGCGGGCCTTGTTGGAAGCTTCCTGCTTGGCAATAGCGACATAGCTTTCCACCACGCCCTCGCCAGTTGCGTTGAGGAGCGTACGGATGCGAAGCGCGTCCAGAATATCCCGTCCACCCTGCGCGCTGCGCTGGGGCATATGGATGGCTCCCAACGCAATCAGCGCGACCGCCGCGACGGCCAGCAGGATGGCGATGATGCGCTGCGTTTTGCTCTTAGTCATTGCGCGTCATCTCCTTTCTCGAGTTGGTCGCCGGGCTTGATGCCGGACATGGCCAGGCCGAAGTCCGCGTCGCTGGCATTGGGAGAGAGAATATCCACCAGCTTACCCTCGCTGATGATGGCGATGCGGTCGGAGATGCTCTTGAGCTCCTGCAATTCGCTGGAAACGATGACGATGGTCATGCCCTGCTCACGGTTAAGACGCAAAAGCGTCTCCAGCACCAGCTTCTTGGCGCCGATGTCGATGCCGCGGGTAGGCTCGCTGACAAACAGGAACCGGGGATCCATTACCAGCGCGCGCGCGATGCACACCTTCTGCTGGTTGCCGCCGGACAGCGTGCCCGCATGCTGCATGGGCCCAAAGCAGCGGATGTCCAGATCGCGGATCATCTTGTCGGCGGTCCTGCGCACGGCGCCGCCGTCCTTGAGGGTAAAGAAGCCTACCTTGTGCAGGTATTCACCCTTGATCTGCATGGCGTTAAAGACGATATTGTCCTCGATGGACTGGTCCAAAAGCAGGCCCACGCCCTTGCGGTCCTCCGACACCATGGCGATGCCGGCGCGCAGCGCGTCGCCCGCATTGCCCAGCTTCAGCGGCTCTCCGAAAAGGGTGACGCTGCCCTGGGTATCATACAGGCTCATCACACCGTTGGGGATGCCCAGCTTGCCCTGGCCTGCCAGGCCGCCGATGCCCAGAATCTCGCCCTCGTACACATCCAGCGTTACGCCGCGCACTTCCTCGCCCGGCATATCCACGTAGAGATCGCGGATGCTCATGGCCACCTTGTCCTGGGGCGCCGTGCGGGGATCCGCCTCCACCATGCTCTCGCCCTTGCGGCCGATCATCAGCTCCGCAAGCTCCACAACGCTGGTCTTTGCTTTTTCGCGCGTGGCGGCCAGCTTGCCGTCGCGCAGTATCGTGATCGAATCAGCGGCGGCCATCACCTCGTCCAGACGGTGGGTGATAAAGATGATGGCGATGCCGTTCGCTGCAATCTGCTTCATCACAGAGACCAGCTGCGTGGCCTCGCTCTCGGTCAGCACGGCCGTAGGCTCGTCAAACACGAGCAGCTTTACGCCGGTCTTGTCAATTTCACGGGCAATCTCGACAAACTGCATATAGCCCACGGGCATGCCCTCGACAAGCGTGTGCTCGTCGATGCTCATGCCCACGCTGTCCAGCGCCTTGCGCGCGTCGGCAGCCATGGCTTCCATATCCAACGTTTCAAGGTTTTTACCTAAGATGCGGCTGACAATATTGGGGTGCGTGGTTTCACGGTTCAGCTTGATATTCTCCGTGACGGTGAAGCCGGGCAGAAGCATGAACTCCTGATGCACCATACCGATGCCCTTCACCATGGCGTCGTGCGGCGAGGTCACGTTGGCTGTCTCGCCATCCAAAAGCACCTGACCCTCAAAACCGCCCGTGGTATGAATCACGGGCATGCCGAACAGCACGTTCATCAGCGTACTTTTACCCGCGCCGTTTTCGCCCAGCAGCGCATGGATCTCACCCGGGCGAACGGAGAGGGAAACGTCGCTAAGGACGGTGTTCTCGCCATAGCGCTTGGTGATGTTTTTCATTTCCAATACATACTCGGCGCTCAAGTCGACAGAACCTCCTTGCAGATACGAAGAAGGGGCCCACCCCGTGGGGAGGGCGGACCCCGTCTTACGGACTTTTGTACGCAGCGATTACAGGTAATCGTTGAAGTCAACCTGAGACAGCAGGATGGTGTAGTAGTTGTCCAGCGTGGTGCCCTCGGCGTTGGTGTAGTTCTCGATCTTCGCGCCGGGAACGCTCTCGTTGAACAGCTCCATCAGGATGTCGGCGTTGTTGCGGTCGGTGATCTCGCCCAGCGCCCAGCCCTTGGCATATTCCACGCCGATCTCGATGATGGACATGGCCACGGGAGTCGGCCAGGTGGAGTAGCGGCCCACGGCGTCATGCTCGGCCAGCTTCTCGGCGATGGCCTTCAGAGCGGCCTCGTCGTCGCCCAGCTCAAGCTCCAGGCCCAAAGTGGCCGGGAAGCCATGATAGGGGCTGGGGCAGCAGGGCAGCGGATAGTAGGCGTTGTCCAGGTCGAGGATCGCGGCCTGCATGGCGGGCTGCATGGAGCAGTTGGTGGTGAAGAAGGCGACCTTCTTGTCGGGGTACTTGGCAGCCTGCTGGGGCACGTCCTCCAGCACGAACTGCTGAGCGCCAGAGGTGCCAGCCTCGCCGGTGGGGTCGGGAGCGGTCACGTCCACAAACTCGATGCCCAGCGCTTCGGCGTTGGCCTTGAGGATGTTGTAGCGGCCCACGATGGTCTCCATGGCCATGTGGCGCGGGAAGGAGTAGTGCATGAACACGTCGATGCCCCATTCGGCGCACTTTTCCATGATGGTGTCGCCCTGGCCGGCCTCGTTGGCGTACATGATGATGTCAGCAGCCTCGGAGATGACGGCGGGGTCTTCCTGCGGGGTGCCGGCGATGAAGAGGATGTCGTCGCGGCCCATCTCGCGGATCTTCTGGATGCCGGGGGTCGCGCCGGGCACGGCCTGGCACATCACGATGGCCTTCACGTCGGGATCGGAGGCGAAAGCGACCAGCTTGGAGATGGTGGTCTCCGTCTCGGACATAAAGTTATCGGGATACGTATCGGTGATGATGTGCTCGGGGCCATACTTTTCCAGCGCCTTCTCGGCGGCGCGGAATTCTTCCTCGCCCTGAGAGGTGGTACCGGTCAGGATGGCGACCTTCCAGGTGCCCTCGTCAGCGGTTTCAGCCGACGCGGCCACGGTGGTCAGGGTGAGCAGCATAGCAAGCGCCAATACGATGCTCAACAGTTTTTTCATGTTGGGTTCCTCCTTGTCCACTTTTCAGATTTTGGGGTCATCCAGCTCAAGGGGGCTGTCATGTTTATGAGATGGAATGTAAAAAGTATATCATAATGCACCTAAGAGAGGCAAATGGTAATTTCAGCGGTTTATGCTGTTGCATTTCTGTTAGAATACCTTATTTTTCAGGTATTTTGCTTTTTTTCCCGCGTTTTGCCGCCTTCGGGAAAAACAAAGAAAAAACAATTCGGATACGAAGCTTCGCGCCTATTCACCGACCGCGTCCACACAACCCCGCCTTATTGTTCTTCCTGCGCATAGATGCGGGGCGACAGCACCCCCACGTCCGGCAGGTTACGGTAGCGTTCGTTGTAATCCAGGCCATAGCCCACCACAAAGGCGTCGGGGATCTGGAAGCAGGAATAGTCCACCGTCAGGGGCGCCACGCGGCGGGCGGGCTTGTCCATGAGGGCGGCGATGCGCAGGCTGGCCGCCCCGCGGGTGATGAGCAGCTTCTTGAGAAAATGGAGCGTCATGCCGCTGTCCACGATATCCTCCACGATGATCACATCGCGGCCCAGGATGCTGCGGTCCAGGTCCTTGACCAGGCGTACCTCGCCGCTGGATTTGGTGCTGGCGCCGTAGCTGGATACGGCCATGAATTCGATTTCCAGGGGCAGGTCCACCTGGCGGATCAAATCCGAAAAAAACACGCTTGCGCCCTTGAGGATGCAGATGAACACGGGCTTTTTGCCCCGGTAATCGGCGGTGATGCGCTCGCCCAGCGCGCGTACCGCGCCGGCGACCTCCTCGCGGGTATAAAGGATGCTCTCCAGGTCATGATACAGGTTGCGTTCGTTTTCCACGGATGCTCTCTCCTTCTTCGGTTCATCTGAAAGGGTCAGGGGGCGCGGCCAGCAGCCGGACCGAGCCGCCGGGAACGGCGGTCAGGCGCAGCCGCTCGGACGCGCACAGATGCGGAATCCAAAGCACTTCATTCCCCACAGCCAGCACGGCAAGGTAGGGCCGCAGCGGCGGGTCCACGTGCCGGTCGGTCAGAAAGCGGCGCAGCGGCTTTGCCCCGGGCGCGCCCATCGGACGGATGCGGTCGCCGGGGTGGGGACGGCGCAGCACAGGTCCAAGCGCCAGCACCGCCGGAGACAGGACCGCCTCGCCCGCATGGGCGGGCGAGGGCGCATCCGGGCCGGCAGGGATTTGCCTCAGGCGCACGAAGCCCAGGGCATAGGCCCGTTCGCCCGCCGTCACCGGCAGGCAGACGGCGGTTTCGGGGCGCAGCGGTCCGCCTTCCTGGGTCAGCAGGTACAGATACTTCCGCCCTGCAACCGCCTTGAGGCCGCAGGGCAGGTTGTGCGTTTCGCCCGCCGCCGCGCGCACCAGCGCGGCCAGCTTCAACGTATCGCCATGGCCGAGGGCGCGCTCGTCGGGCGGAGGGCCCAGCAGGGCCGCGCCCTCCCGGAACCAGCGCCGCAGCACGCGGCGTGCCAGCGCATCCGGCGCCTGGGCGAGCACTCCGCGCCTGAGCGCGCTCAGCGGGGGCAGCCCGGCCAGCGCGGCCTCATACAGCCGCTCCGCCAGCGCATCCAGGCAGCGCGCGTCCGCATCAAGGGTCTCCGCCGCCTCCGCGATGCGCGCCGGCGCGCCCGGAAACAGCCGCTCCATGGCCGGGATCACCTCCAGGCGCAGGGCGTTGCGCGGGGTGACGGGGCTTTGGTTGCTCTCGTCCTCGCGGTGTGACAGACCCTCCGCCGCCAGCGCCCGCGCCAGCTCGCCCTTGCCAATCCCCAGGAAAGGCCGCAGCATCACCCCGCGGCCGAACGGCACGCATGACCGCATGCCGCAGAGCCCGTCCGCGCCCGCACCGCGCAATAGGCGCATGAGCACCGTCTCGGCCTGGTCGTCCCGATGGTGCGCCGCCAGGACCGCGTCCATGCCGAGCGCGTCCATCAGCCGCGCAAAGATGGCGCGGCGGCTCTCCCGCGCCCGCGCCTCCACGCCGGGCGCGTCCATGCCTCCCGTCAGCCCCGCGTCCTCCACGTGCAAGGACACGTTCAGCGACGCGCACAGCGCGCGCACGAAGCGCTCGTCCTCCAGCGAGGCCTCGCCTCTGAGGCCGTGCTGCACATGGCAGGCCTCCAGCCGGAAGCCAGCCTCCGCCCGCAGGCGGCACAGCGCATGCAGCAGCGCCACACTGTCGCTTCCGCCGCTCACCGCGCACAGCAGGCCCGCATCCTCCCGCAAAAGGCCCGCTTCCTCGAGCGCGCGCCGCGCGGCCGCGACCGGCGCGTCAAAGCTCATGCGCGCCCTCCTTCCCCGTCACAAGCTCCGTCACCTGCCGCGCCAGCGCTTCCGCCGAGCCGCACGCCGCTTCAGCCCACCCCTGCGCCGCCTCGCGCGTGGGCAGCAGGAGCAGCACCGCATAGGCGTTTTCCCCCTCGCGCAGGGACACGGCGGCGGCGTGCTCGCGCCCACCGTAGGCCAGCAGCGCCAAGCGCCCCTCCGCCGCCGCCCGCAGCGCCTCCTCCTGGCTTCCCGCAACCGGCAGCGGACGGCCGCCGTCCTCAAAGGGCAGGGTGTACATAAGCGTCAGCAGCCGGGGCGCGCAGGAGCGAAACCCGCGCACCGCCGCGCGCGCCAGCGCCTCGTCGGGCGTATTTACGTCCAGCACCAGCGCGGGCACGTCGCCCTCGCGCACCGTCCCCCTCGCCCGGTAGCGGCCCGGCTCCGCCCGCCGGTATGCCGCTGAGGCCTGCCGCCGTTCGTTCAGGCCGGCGGCATAGGTCGGGGCCGCCGCGCGGATGCGCTCGCAGTCCGTATGCGTCAGTTTGTCGCGCAGCAGCGACAGGGTCTTTTCTCCCCTGGGCGTGAGGTAGAGCACGCCTTTCAGCGCATAGCGCCCCTCTGCCACCTCCCCGTCCTTTTGCAGCTCATCCAGCAGCAGGCAGTAGGGCAGGTATTCCATCAGCTCCAGCCCCGCCACAAAGGGCCAGAGCTGCTCGGACGTGGCCATGCCCAGCGCCCGGAGACACAGGAGCAGCCTCAGCTTGTTTTCCGCGTCCGATACGCGGCGTTTGGGCGAACGAAACGGCATCATACCCTCCTGAAACAGGCGAAATGGCGGCATTTTTCCCTCGCGGCACGGTGCAATGAAAGAATGGGCAAAGCGGTCGCTTTGCCCATCTCAATGCCCCAAGGGCACGGTCGGTCAGCAAAAAGGCGCCTGCCGGAGCAGGCTGCGTTCGGTCAGGCCATGAAGGGCTTGATATCGCCCAGCAGGTCGTCGCAGGAGTCGGTGTAGATCTCCATGGTGATGGGCTTGCTCAGGTCCAGGCTGAAGATGCCCAGAATGGACTTGGCGTCCACCACATGGCGGCCGGCGCGCAGGTCCACGTCATAGGGATAGCGGTTGACGATGTTCACAAAGGACTTGACGTTCTCCGCCAGGCTCAGCTTGATATTGACAGACTTCATATTATTAAAAGCCTCCTTTCGTTTGGGTACGCAGGTATTATACACTACCCCTTGAAAAAAAGCAAGGATTCCCGCGTTGTATCATTCAACAAAGTTCCCACTGCAGCCGGGGGATTGTTGTCGGGGCATATCCATGCTATAATACGACCTGATGACAGCTCCGCTGCCATATTCCGCGCAAATACTTTGGATGAGGATGACGCGAGCGATGAGCAACCTATCCCCGGAAGAGATCGGGCGGCTGGCCCTGCGCTTTGCGCCGGAGGGCGTTATCGACGCGCCGGCTCCCTTTGGCGGCGGGCACATCAACGATACCTACCTGTTTTCGCCCGCGGGGGAAAAAGGCGTGCGCTATGTGCTCCAGCGCATCAACAAGGCCGCCTTTCCGCGCCCTGAGGACGTGATGGACAATATGCTCCGCGTGACGCAGTACCTGCGCGGGCAAATCGTCCTGCGCGGGGGCGACCCGCTGCGCGAAACCCTGCGCCTCCTGCGCACGCAGGACGGCCATTTCTTTGCCGTGGACCGCAACGGGGACTACTGGCGCTCCTACAGCTTTGTCAGCGACTCCGTCAGCTACGACCGCAGCGGGGACGAAGGGATTTTCCGCGAGTCGGGGCGGGCGTTCGGGCGCTTCCTGTCCATGCTGGATGGATTCGACGCCGCCTCGCTGCATGAGACGATCGAGCGCTTCCACGATACGCCCCATCGCTTTGCGGCCCTTAACGAGGCGGTGGCGCGCGATGCGGCGGGCCGCGTGGAGGGCGTGCGGGATCTGATCGCCCTGGCCCTGTCCTACGAGCCGTTTTCCTCCACGCTGGTGGACGCGCTGGCCTCGGGCCGCCTTCCGCTTCGCGTCACGCACAACGATACCAAGCTCAACAACGTCCTTCTGGACGAGCGCACCGGGCGCGCCCTGTGCGTGATTGATCTGGATACCGTCATGCCCGGCCTGTGCGCCTATGACTTTGGCGACGCCATCCGCTACGGCGCTTCCACCGCGGCCGAGGACGAGCGCGATCTCAGCCGCGTGCATCTGAGCCTGCCGCTCTACCGCGCCTATGCCGAGGGCTACCTGTCCGAGGTGGGCGGCGTGCTCACGGACGCGGAGCTTCGCTCGCTGCCGGTGGGCGCGAAGATGATGACGCTGGAAACGGGCGTCCGCTTTTTGACGGATTATCTCAACGGAGACGTTTATTTTAAGGTGGCCTGCCCCGACCATAATCTGGTGCGCGCCCGCACGCAGTTTCAGCTGCTTGGGGAGATGGACGCGCACTGGGACGAGATGGTCTCCCTGATCGACGAGCTGGCCAGCCGAGAGAAAAGCGGCGCGTGACGGGCGCCTGCGCCCCACCCGCGCCCTTGAGAGGACCGAGCCATGAAACTGAGCATCAAACCCATAACCCTTGTATTCTGCGCCATGCTGGCGGGGGCGGTGGTCGCCATCGCGCTGCTGTTGCCCGGCACGCTGGACAGCCGCCGCACGCTGGAGATCGAGCGCGCCGCCACGCCCACGCCCACCGCGGACGTGCGCAGCATGCTGATGGTGACCCTCGATCCCAACAACACCCCCGCCCCCACCGCCATGCTGCTCAAGACGGGCGTCAAGGGCGACGAGGTGACGCGGCTTCAGCAGCGCCTTCAGGAGCTGGGCTATTACAACGGCGAGGTGGACGGCCAGTACGGCCCCGGCACGGCCGAGGCGGTGCGGGTGTTCCAGGACCAGCACGGGCTGGACAGCGACGGCATCGCGGGCGAAGCCACGCGCGCCCGCCTCTACGCCCAGGACGCGCAAACCTGCGTGCCCACCGCCACGCCCACGGCCACGCCCTCGCTGCTCAAAAAGGGCGACGCCGGCGACGCCGTGCGTCAGATGCAGCAGCGTCTCAAGGATCTGGGCTACTACGACGGCGAGGTGGACGGCGACTTCGGCGGCGGCACGGAGGAAGCGGTGCGCCTCTACCAGCGCCAGAACGGCCTGGACGTGGACGGCATCGCGGCGGAAAAGACCTTTGCCAGCCTCTACAGCGATCAGGCCAAGCAGGTGACCGTCACCCCCACGCCCGACCCGGCGCAGATGCCCCTGCTGGTGAACCGGGACCATCCCGTGGGCGCGGATTACGAGCCGGACGACCTGGTGAAGCTCAAAAACGTGATGCCTTCCTCGCTGGTCACCGTCAAGGGCAGCGATATCGAGGGCGACCGCACCGCCGCCAACGCCATGATCAAGATGTTCGAGGCCGCCGAGGCCGACGGCGTGACCGGCTGGCAGATCAGCGCGGGCTATCGCAGCTACGAATACCAGCAGGAGCTCTTTGACGAGCAGGTGGCCGAGTACCGCGCGGAGGGCTTTACGCAGGAGAAGGCCGTATCCGCCACGAGAAACACCGTGGCCGATCCCGGCTCCAGCGAGCACCACACGGGGCTGGCCTTTGACATCACCGTGGCCGGCACCATCTTCAAGGGCACCGAGCAGCAGATCTGGCTGCACGAGCACTGCTGGGACTACGGCTTCATCATCCGCTACCAGGAGGACAAGGAGAAGATCACCGGCTTCCTCGCCGAATGCTGGCACATCCGCTATGTGGGTCTGCCCCACAGCACCGAGATGCGCGACCGCAACCTCTGCCTGGAGGAATATCTGGGCGAGGCCTAGGCCCCGTTTTTACACGGGCAAATCAACGCTAAGAAGGGACATCATGTACGACCTCATCGTCATCGGCGCGGGGCACGCGGGATGCGAGGCGGCGCTGGCCGCCGCGCGCATGGGCGCGGAAACCCTGCTGCTCACTCTGGACCTGGGAAGCGTGGCCCTGATGCCCTGCAACCCCGCCATCGGCGGCACGGGCAAGGGCCACCTTGTACGTGAGGTGGACGCGCTGGGCGGGCAGATGGGGCTTTGCATCGACCGCACCTTTCTGCAAAGCCGCATGCTCAACCGCGCCAAGGGCCCGGCCGTGCACAGCCTGCGCGCCCAGGCCGACAAGCGCCGCTACCACGAGGACATGCTGGGCGTTTTGTTTTCCACCCCGCGGCTGACCGTGCGCCAAGCCGAGGTGATGGACATTCTCACCGGGGGCGGGAGGGTCAGCGGCGTTCGCACCATGACGGGCGACGTCCTCCCCTGCCGGGCGTGCGTGGTCTGCGGCGGCGTGTACCTCAAAAGCCGCATCATCATCGGGGACTATTCCAAAAACAGCGGACCGCAGGGACTTTTGCGCGCCGAGGGTCTGTCGGGCTCGCTGGAGGGGCTGGGCTTCTCGCTCCGGCGCTTCAAGACCGGCACGCCCGCCCGCGTGGACGTGCGCTCCATCGACTTTGACCTCATGGAGCCCCAGCCCGGCGACGACCCCATCGTGCCCTTTTCCTTCCTGACCGCGGCGGGCGACGCGGACACGGGCGTGTCCTTTCCGCTGCGCAACCGCGCGATGTGCTACCTGACCTACACCAACGAGGAAACGCACCGCATCATCCGGGAAAACCTGCACCTCTCCCCCATGGTCCGCGGCGACATCAAGGGCACCGGCGCGCGCTACTGCCCCAGCATCGAGGACAAGGTGCGCCGCTTTGCCGACAAGGACCGCCACCAGCTCTTTCTGGAGCCGGAGGGGCTGTCCAGCCCGGAATGGTATGTGCAGGGCATGAGCTCCAGCCTGCCCGAAAGCGTGCAGTGGGCCATGTACCGCACGGTGCGGGGGCTGGAGCGCTGCGTGCTCACGCGCCTGGCCTACGCCATCGAGTACGACTGCATCGACCCCACCGAGCTGCGCCTCACGCTGGAGAGCCGGCGCGTGCCGGGGCTGTACTTCGCCGGGCAGGTCAACGGCACCTCCGGCTACGAGGAGGCCGCCGCGCAGGGGATTCTGGCGGGCATCAACGCCGCCTGCGCGCTGCTTGGGCGCGAGCCGCTCATCCTGACCCGCGACATGGGCTACATCGGCGTGATGGTGGACGACCTGGTGGTCAAGGGCACGGACGAGCCCTACCGCATGATGACCAGCCGCAGCGAATACCGCCTGCTCCTGCGCCAGGACAACGCCGACCTGCGGCTGACGGCGCTCAGCCACGCCCGCGGCCTGGCCAGCGACCGGCGCATGGCGCTCGTGGAGCGCAAGCGCGAGGGAACCGGCCGTCTTCTCTGCGCGCTGAAAACCGCGCGCCTGCCCGCCTCGCCCGCGCGCGACGCGTGGCTGACCGGGCACGGCCAGCCCGTGACCGCCGCCACCCTGACGGCGGAGGACCTGCTGCGCCGCCCCGACATCACCCTTGCTTCCCTCAGGGAGCTGTGCCCGGAGCTGGCCGGCTTCCCCGCCGATGTGGAGACGCAGGCGGAGCTGAACGTGAAATACGAGGGTTACCTCAAAAAGCAGCAGGCGCAGGTGGCGCGGGCGCGCGCCATGGAGGACTGGCGCATCCCGGAGGATACCGACTACGACCGCATCGACAGCCTGCGCATCGAGGCGCGGCAGAAGCTGCAAGCCAAAAAGCCCATGAGCCTCAGCCAGGCCGGGCGCATCCCGGGCGTCAACCCCGCGGACGTGGCCGTGCTGATGGTCTGGCTCAAGCGGCGGCGCGACGACGGCGGCGAGGCAAACGAGACAGGAGAGAGGGAACAGCCATGAAAAAACATTCCTCCATGGCGCTGGTCGTCTTTGCGGTGTGCATGGTCAGCTATTCCGGCCCCATGGTCAAGGGCGCGCTGAGCGAGGGCGCCTCGCCCATATCCGTGGCGCTTTTGCGCATGCTGGCGGCGGCGCTGCTCATGCTGCCCTACGAGATTCGCCAGTGCGTCAGGCGGCGCATCCCCATGAAGCTCGCGCCCGCCCAGTGGGGGCTGACGGCGCTGGCCGCCGCCTTTCTGGCCGCGCACTACATCACCTGGATCACCTCGCTGACCGGCACGAGCACCTTTGCCTCGGTGGCGCTGGTATGTACGCAGCCGCTGTTTGTGGCGTTTTTCAGCTATGTGCTCTTTCACGAGCGCACGCCCCGCCGCGCGCTGCCCGGCGCGCTGCTGGCGCTGCTGGGCGCGGTGACGATCGCCCTCTCCGGCCTGTCGGGGCAGGAGGCGCAGGCCGCGGGAAGCGAGGCGCTGCGAAGCAACCTGCTGGCCCTGGCGGGAGCCGTGCTCATGGCCGCGCACTGGCTGACCGGACGGCAGATCCGCCAGACGCTGGCCGCGGAGGTCTATACCCCTGTCCTCTACCTGATCACGGCGGCGCTGCTGGCCCTGTGCCTGCCCCTGTCCGGCGGATGGCGCATGCCGCTCTCCGCCCTGCCCTACATGGCGGGGCTGGTCATCGGCAGCACGCTGCTGGGGCACGCGGTATTTGCCTATGCCCTGTCGGGCGTATCTGCGAACGTCATCAGCTTTGCGCTGCTGGGCGAGCCCGTGGGCGCGATGATCTTCAGCATGATCTTCTTCGGCGAGGTGCCCACCTGGCCGGTGGCTTTGGGCGGCCTGATCACGCTGGCGGGGCTGGCGCTCTATCTGGCCTTCGCGGGCCGGGAAAAGCAGCCCGCCTAGCGCCACAGGCACGTTTCCAGATCCACCGTGCCGTCCGGGCGGAAGGCGACGCCTTCCATCTCCAATAGCAGGCGGTGCGTCTCCCTGCCGCAGGGCGAAAACGCCTCGCTCAACCCGCCCTGCCGGCTGACCACGCGGTGGCAGGGCACATCCGCCGGCGCCGCGCTCAGCGCATAGCCCACGACGCGGGCCGCCCGCGGGCGGCCGATCATGCGGGCAATCTGGCCATAGGTGGCCACGCGCCCGCGCGGAATCCGTCTCACAGCGGCATACACCTCTTCAAACATTCCCATCCACGCGCCCCCCTTTGCGCCATCTTTCCCGGAATGATACCACAAAAGGCCGCGCGCGAAAACCTGTTTTACGGAAGGACCGGCGATACAAGCATGCAGGAACGCGCAACGCTCATGACGGAGGGGTCCGTCTGGCGGCACATCGTAAAGTTTGCCCTGCCCCTGTTCTGGGGCAACCTTTTCCAGCAGCTCTACAACGTGGTGGATTCCCTGGTGGTGGGCAATTTTCTGGGAAGCGACGCGCTGGCGGCGGTGGGCTCCTCCAGCCATCTGATTTTTCTGCTGGTTGGACTGTTCAGCGGTATCTTCACGGGGGCCAGCGTGGTCATCTCGCGCTACTACGGCGCGCGGGACGATGCGGGCGTGCAGATGGCCGTGCACACCACGGTGGCCTTCGGCCTGGTGGCCGGCGTGATCACCACCATCGCGGGCGTGCTGCTCACCCCCCGCCTGCTCATCTGGATGGGCACGCCCGAAAGCGTGCTGCCCAATTCCATCCTGTATTTCCGCATCTATTTTTACGGGGTTATCTTCGTCATCCTCTACAATACGGCGGCGGGCATCTTCCAGGCCGTGGGCGACAGCCGTCACCCCCTGTACTACCTGATCGTGTCCTCGGTGGTCAACGTGGTGCTGGACCTGCTCTTCGTCGCCGGCTTCGGCATGGGCGTGGACGGCGCCGCCCTGGCCACGGTGATTTCGCAGGCGGCCAGCGCGGTGCTGGGATTCTGGCGGCTGGCCCACGTCACCGGTTCCTATCGCGTCTGGTTCAGGAAGGTGCGCTTTCATGCCCGGACGCTTCGTCAGCTGCTCACGCTGGGCATCCCCTCCGGAATCCAGAATTCCATCATCGCCATCGCCAACGTGGTCGTCCAGTCCTCCATCAACCTCTACGGCGCCATGGCCATGGCCGGCTGCGGCTCCTATTCCAAGATCGAGGGCTTCGGCTTCCTGCCCATCAACAGCTTCGCGCTGGCCCTGGCCACCTTTATCGGCCAGAACCTGGGCGCCAGGGAGTACGACCGCGCCCGGCGCGGCGCGCGCTTTGGCATTCTGTGCTGCCTGATCATGTCCGAGGTGGTGGGCGTGGCCATCAACCTGCTGGCGCCGTGGCTGATTTCGCTGTTCAACAGCGACCCGCAGGTCATCGCCTTTGGCACGCTGCAGGCGCGCACGGTCACGCTGTTCTACTTCCTGCTGGCCTTCTCCCACTCGGTGGCAGGAGTGATGCGCGGAGCCGGACGCGCCGTGGTGCCCATGCTGGTGATGCTGGTGTGCTGGTGCGTCATCCGCGTCAGCTACATCATGCTGGTGGCGCGCGCGGCGGGCGATATCCAGATGGTGTTCTGGGCGTATCCCATCACCTGGGCGCTGAGCTCCGTGGCGTTTCTGGTCTATTTCGTGCGCGGCGACTGGACGCACTATCTGGAAAAGAAAGAAGCGGCGGCCTGAGCGGCCGGCCCCTTCTCTTGACTTGTTTCGCCGCTTGAGCTACAATAGCCTCGGCTGTGCGGCGCGCGGCGGATTATCGTTGTATATTGCCATTATTTATCTTCGCTGGAAGTCCGCATGGCCTGACGCCCGGCCCCTTTTTTCAGGGGCCCCTGTCCCCCATCATCCCGGAAAGGAAGGAACGCCATGTTTGGACACCGCCCCGAAGGCCGCCGTGTGCGCGATGTGGACCCCATCGTGCAGATCACCCCGTACCTCATGCCCATGCGCTGCGACTCGCAGGTCTTTTTGGACTATGACGTGGAATACGAGCCGCTGATGCGCTACATCGCCAAAAAAAGCCGCGAAGGCGTAAAGATCACCTTCATGGAAATCCTGATCGCCAGCTTTGTGCGCGGCGTGTCACAGGTGCCGGAAGTGAACCGCTTCATCATGAACAAGCAGTTCTACAACCGCAGGGAGCTGACCTCCAGCTTCACTTTGCTGATGGACACCGACGACGGCAGCATCGAGGAAAACACCGTCAAGGTATTCTTCGACCCCTCCGACACCATCTATGATGTCAGCGCGCGCGTCAAGGACATGGTCCAGAAGAACCGCAAGGTGGAGACCTCCGGCTTTGCGGTGAAGCTGGCCTCCGCCGTGCTGAAAATCCCGCTGCTGCCCAATCTGGTGGTGGGCCTGGTGCGCCTTCTGGACCGCTACGGGCTGCTTCCCAAGGCGTTTCTGGACGGGCTGCCCTTCCACACCAGCATGTTCATCACCAACAACGCCTCCATCGGCCTGATGCGCGTGTATCACCACATCTACAACTTCGGCGATACCAGCATGTTCATCTCCATGGGCACGCCCCAGCGCGGCTATACGGTGGATGCGGGCGGCAATGTGGTGCGCAGGTGCACGCTGCCCATCGGCGTGACCGTGGACGAGCGCGTGTGCGGCGGCGCGGTGTATGCCAAGCTGTTCGCCGTGATGAAAAACTGCCTGCGCCATCCCGAGCAGCTGGAAACCCCGCCCGAAAAGGTGTTTTACAACAAGGGCTGCGAATTCCACGTGCCCAAGCCCGAAAACGTGTTCCATCCCGCCGCAAAGCCGGAGGATTCCGTCACGGCATAAGTTGTTTCCGGCCTTCGCGCCTTTTTCGCGCGAAGGCCGTTTTTTGCGTTTCTTCTTACCTTGACAGGCCCTCTGAAAACGTCTATAATGATGTAGTCGGCTATACAGGCTTATCGCACGCTGCGAGAGCCTTGCTGTTTTGCGAAATATACTCCCATCTCCCGGCTTTCCCCCACGGCGCGCGCGGACCTGCGTCCGCATGAGCAACGGGTTGATTTTGAAACGCTCCGGCGTTTTGCAAGGGTATATGAACTTGGTCTGTGCATCGTCCCGCGCGTCTGTCGCCGGGGCGAAACCGGGGCATGCGCTTCGGTGTTCGCTTCTTTTCCCGTTCCGCGGTATCGCCGGGGAGGGGGCGGCCATGGCCAAACAAGCGAATCAACATAGCCGCACGAGCTTTGCTCGACGGCTTTTTTGCTTGAAGCAAAAAGCCGTTCCCCGGATGAAAAGGAATCAGGCAGCTGGAAGCAATACCAACGGAAGGGAGTGTACGCCATGGAATGGATCATAACGATCCTCGTAGCGGTTGCGGCGGCAGCGCTGGGCGCGGCGGGCGGGTATCTGTACCGCAAGCAGGCCGGCGAAAAGAAGATCGGCCGCACCGAGGAATACGCAAGAAACCTGCTGGAAGACGCGCAGCGCAAGGCTGACGAAAAGAAAAAGGAAACCATCCTTGAGGCCAAGGAAGAGGTCCTTCGCCTGAAGACCGAGCTGGACCGCGAATGCCGCGAGCGCCGGGCCGAGGTGCAGCGCAGCGAGCGCCGCATCCTGCAGCGCGAGGAATCGCTGGATAAAAAGCAGGACGCCCTGGAAAGCCGCGAGGAGGCGCTGGGCAAAAGGCAGAACGAACTGCAGAAAATGCAGGAGGACATCGAAAACGACAAGCAGCGGCAGGTGGCTGAAATGGAGCGCATCGCCGGCATGACGCAGGACGAGGCCTGCCAGATGCTGGTCAGCCGCATCCAGAAGGACGCCTATCACGATGCCGCCGCCATGGTGCGCGAAATCGAGACGCGCGCCCGCGAGGAGGGCGAAAAGAAAGCCCGCAACATCATCGCCCTGGCCATTCAGAAATGCGCCGCCGACCATGTGGCCGAAAGCACCGTCAGCGTGATCAGCCTGCCCAACGACGACATGAAGGGCCGCATCATCGGCCGTGAGGGACGCAACATCCGCGCGCTGGAAACCGCTACCGGCGTGGACCTGATCATCGACGACACGCCCGAAGCGGTGATCGTCAGCGCCTTTGATCCCGTCCGGCGCGAGATCGCGCGCATCGCGGTGGAGCGCCTGATCATGGACGGCCGCATCCACCCCGCCCGCATCGAGGAAATGGTGGAGAAGGCCCGCAAGGAAGTCGATCAGCAGATCCGCGAGGCCGGCGAGCAGGCCGTCTTTGAAACGCACCAGCACGGCATCCACCATGAGCTGGTCAAGATCCTGGGCCGTCTGCGCTACCGCACCAGCTACGGCCAGAACGTGCTCAAGCATTCCATCGAGGTCAGCCACCTGGCCGGCATGATGGCCGCCGAGCTGGGCGCGGACGTGGCGCTGGCCAAGCGCGCGGGCCTCCTGCACGATATCGGCAAGGGCGTTGACCACGAGGCCGAGGGCACGCACGTCACGCTGGGCGCGGAGCTTGCGCGCAAGTACCGCGAGAGCCCCGACGTGATCCACGCCATTCTGGCGCATCACAACGACGTCGAGCCCCAGACCGTCGAGGCCGTGCTGGTTCAGGCCGCCGACGCCATCTCCGCCGCCCGCCCCGGCGCGCGCCGCGAGAGCCTGGAAAACTACATCAAGCGCCTGGAGAAGCTGGAGGAGATCGCCAACTCCTTCCCCGGCGTGGACAAGTGTTTCGCCATCCAGTCCGGCCGCGAGGTGCGCATCATGGTCAAGCCCGAGGACATCACCGACGACGGCACCAAGGTACTGGCCAAGGAAGTGGCCAAGCGCATCGAGAAGGAGCTGGAGTATCCCGGCCAGATTCGCGTCAACGTCATCCGCGAGACGCGCAGCACCGAATACGCCAAATAAACGGGATGGTTACGCCCGGCGGCAGCGTCCGCCGGGCTTTTTATGCGCCCGCGAGCTTGCGATTCCGGAGAAGTATGGTATACTGTATTCATCCTGAAGCGTTCGTTCTCTCAGCCATAGATTCACTCGGAAAGGAGCCCGCCCTATGATTCTGGACCGATGGGAAAACGCTCTGCGCTATCTGGGCCTCAGCCCCGAAATGGATGTCGCGCTCCGCTTCCTCTCCGGGCTGACCCCCGGACAGCTTGCCGTAAACACCCGTGTGGAGCTTCAGGGCAGCGACGTGTTCTATTTCGTCAGCGAACCCGTGCTCGCCGCGCGCCCCATGAACTTTGAGTATCACAGGCGCTATGCCGACATCCATGTGCCCATCACGGGCACGGAGCGCATCGCGCTCTGCTCCGCCTCCGCCCGGCCCGCCGACACGGCCTTTGACGTCGAAAAGGATATCGGCTTCTTCCCCGGCCGCGCCGTCAATACGGTCAGGGTGCCCAGCGGCTGGTTCTGCATATGCTTTCCGGACGACGCGCACGTGCCCTGCCTCAGCGGCCCGGAGGAACACGCCATCGTCAAGCTGGTGCTCAAGGTCCGGGCATCCTGAATCCCGCGGTACACTGGGAGGTACGTATGAAGATTGCCGTTTTGATTCCCTGCTACAATGAATCCAGGACCATCGCCAAGGTGGTGGCCGATTACCGCGCGGTTCTGCCGGAGGCGGATATCTACGTCTACGACAACAACTCCACCGACCATACGGACGACATCGCCCGTGAGGCCGGGGCCATCGTGCGCTACGAATACCGCCAGGGCAAGGGTAACGTCATCCGCACGATGTTCCGCGAAATTGAGGCGGACTGCTACCTGATGATCGACGGGGACGACACCTATCCCGCCGAAAACGCAAGGGAAATGGTGGACCTGGTGCTGAACAAAAAGGTGGACATGGTGGTGGGCGACCGCCTGAGCGCCACGTACTACACCGAAAACAAGCGTCCCTTTCACAACCTGGGCAACCGCCTGGTCAAGCGCCTGGTCAACACCATCTTCCACGGCGATGTGCGCGACATCATGACCGGCTACCGTGCGTTCAGCTATCAGTTCGTCAAGTCCTTCCCGGTGCTGTCGCAGGGCTTTGAGATCGAAACGGAAATGACCATCCATGCCCTGGACAAGAACCTGAGCCTCAACAGCGTGCCCGTGGAATACCGCGACCGCCCTGAGGACAGCGTGAGCAAGCTCAACACCTATTCCGACGGCCTGCGTGTTTTGCGCACCATCGCCCGGCTGTACAAGGAATACCGGCCCCTGTCCTTCTTCGGGCTGTTTGCGGCGCTCTTTGGCGCGGCAGGGCTGATCCTGTTCATCCCTGTGCTGGCGGAATACTTCCGCACGGGGCTGGTGCCGCGCTTCCCCACGCTGATCGTCAGCGGCGTAATGATGACCTTTGCGCTGCTTTTGCTGGTATGTGGCTTCATTCTGGACACCGTGGCCAAAAAGCATCGACAGCTCTTTGAGATCAACCTCAACCTGCTCAGGCTCACCCACGACAAGGAGACGCGATGATGGCTGCCCGGCATGGCTCTCCCGCGCGCATTCCGCGCGCGTTTCTCTGTGTGGCGCTGGGCGTGGCCAGCGCCATGTGCTTCGTGGTGGATACCGAAGGCTACGTGGGCATGAGCGCCCTGCCCGCCGCCTCCACAAGCTATCTGTGGAGCGCGCTGGCGCTGTGCTTTGCGCTGCTTCTCTACCATGTGCATGTGCGGCGGGGCCTCCGCCCGGGCGTGGCGGCGCCGCTTTTGGGGCTTTTGTTCGGCGTTCTGAATACCTTCGGAGGCCTGCTGTTCGCCTATGACAGCTGGGCCATGCTCCTTTCGCCCGTCACGCTGGCCATGACGCTTCTGCGCTCCATGGGGCAGGCCGTACCCATGGCGGCGCTGCTGGCCTGGGTGGACGCCTCGCTTCGTGGCGGCGCGCTACGCCGGCCGGGCGCGCTGGATGCCGCGCCCGTGCCTGCCGCGCTGAAACCCCTGTGGCGCTGGGCCTCGCGCCATGAGACGGCGGCGTGCATGCTCCTGCTCATCCTGTGCTGGTCGCCGTACCTGATCGCGTTCTACCCCGGCACCGTATGCTGGGACCTGGGCGAGATGGTGGCGCAGTTCTTTGGCCAGCGGCCCATGGACACCTGGCATCCCGTGTTCCTGACCTGGCTGATCGGCGGCTGCGTATGGCTGGGGCGCCTTGTGGGCAGCGACAACCTGGGCGCGGCTCTCTATACGCTGATTCAGACCGCGCTGCTGGCATGGGCGCTGAGCAGCGCCCTGCGCCTGATGCGCAGCCTGCGGCTGAATCGCGCAGCGCGGCTGGCTGCCGCCGCCTTTTTCGCGCTGCTT
This sequence comes from uncultured Eubacteriales bacterium, assembly GCA_944349545.1. GTDB lineage: Bacteria > Bacillota > Clostridia > Christensenellales > Aristaeellaceae > Limiplasma. Next base: position 10,016 of record CALVNG010000021.1, on the reverse strand, counting down.
CCCATCTGGGGCGGATACGCGCAGTTCATCAGCAAGGACACGCTGTACACCTCCGCGCTGCTGCTGTTTACCCTGTGCCTGATCCGGCTCTTGCTGGCGCGGGAGGAGCGGCTCTCCGTCCGGGCCGGACGGGAGGCCGCCGGGCTGTTCGTCTGGGGGCTTCTGACCTGCCTGATGCGCTCCAACGGGCTGTACGTGATTTTGCCCACGGCGGTGTTCGCCGTCGCGTTCGCGGTCCGGGGACGGGTGCGGCTCAGCGTGGGCGGCGCGCTGGCGGGGGCGGTGGCCTGTGCGCTGCTGTTTTCCCACGTGCTTTTGCCCGCGCTGGGCGTGCGCGACGAAACGGCCAGCGGCCTGTACTCGGTCTGCTTCCAGCAGAGCGCGCGGGTTTTGCGCGACCATGGCGATCAGGTCACGCCCGAGGAATACGCCGAGATCGACCGCGTGCTGGACGCGGAAAATCTGGCGGAGCTCTACGAGCCGTGGATTTCCGACCCGGTGAAGTACACCTTCCGGCAGTACGGGCAGGGCGCGGAGGCCGAAAAGGCGGCCCTGACGCGCTACCGCAAGACCTGGCTTTCGATGCTTTCCAAATACCCGCTCACCTACGCGGAGGCGTTCTTTGCGGGCAACGTGTCCTACTACACCTTCATGCCCAAGCTGGAGGGCGAAACCTACAACCAGCAGGCAGGCAACCGCCTGGTGTTTGAAACCTACGAGCTGGGCGAGGACCCGCGCTTTCTGCATACCGAGCAGATCGCCGCGTTGGCGGGCGCGCGCACGCTGCTGGCGGTGTTTGCCCGCGGCATCCGCCACATTCCCCTCTTGGGGCTGCTCTACGCCTGCGCCACCTACACGTGGCTGCTGGCGGGCGCGGGGATGAGCGCCGTGCGGCAGCGGCGCTGGCGGCTGCTGGTGGGCTTTTTGCCCGCGTTGCTTACGCTGGGCGTGTGCATGCTCGGCCCGGTGAACGACTATTTCCGCTACTTCCTCCCCATCGTGGCCATGACGCCGCCGCTGCTGGCGGCAGCGGGCTCGCGGTAGCCGTTTCGTCACACCTGCAAAACCTCGCACCTCCTTTCCGTGCGAAAAAGGAGGGGCGCTTTTCGCCGTCGAATGTGAAAAAAGGCGATTCTTTTCAAAACACGAACGGAGGTAACGAATCCATGAAAAAATATCTGGCCCTGCTGATGATCATGGCCCTGGCCGCCGCGCCCGCCGCGCTGGCCGAGGACGCCGCCACTCCCCTGCCCTTGGGCGCGACCTTTGAGATGGACGGTCCCGCGCTGGTGGAGGCCATCGGCGGCGACGCGGAGTTTGTGCCCTACTATGAGGATGACGACACCGAGACAGGAAATATTCAGCTTTCGAACGTGGACCTGGATATCGGCGGTATGACCGCTACCTTCGTGCGCTTTGACGTGCAGCGCATCAACAGCGCGCGCGAGCCGCGCCTGAGCCTGGTGTCCGTCACGCTGGACCCCGGCGACAACAGCATCGCCTCCTTCCGCTCGGCGCTGGAAGCGCTCACCGGGGTGTACGGCGCGCCCGACAACGACCCCTTCGGCGAGGACGCCGTGGACATGTATGTGGAATACGGCATGCTCGACGCCTCCTGGGTCAAGGACGATGTGCGCATCTACCTGTCGCTGCAGCGCATGTATGAGGATTATCTGGAGCTGAGCTTCTCGCCCAGGATCTGCTTTGACGCCTCCGACCTGGACGTGTAAGGACGGTAAGCAAAAAGGAGCAGGAAATGAAATGCTTCCTGCTCCTTTTTCGTTTGCCGTCTTTATTTCAGGTATTCGCCCACCAGCCGGTTGACCAGCGCGCCGTCGGCCTTGTCCTTGACCCTGGGCATGAGGGCCTTCATCAGCTTGCCCTTGTCCCTGGCCGTGGGCTCGCTGAGGCCCAGCTCGGCCAGCGTCGCCTCGATCACCTCGCGGATGGCGGCCTCGTCCATGCGCGCGGGCGCAAATTCGGCGTACACCGCCATGCGCAGCCGGCACTCCTCGATCACATCGGTGCGGTCCGCAGGGGTGGTGTCCAGCGTCTCCTGCGCTTCCTTGATTTCGCGGTAGACCACGGCGTTGGCCTCGTCCTCGCTGAGGTCCTCACGCTTGTCGATGGTCTTGGCCTTGAGCGCGGACAGCAGCAGCGAAAGCGCCTCCTTGCGGGGCTTGTCGCCCGCCTTGAGCGCGTCCATCATGGCCTTTCTGACAACATCCACCTTGGTCATTGTTTACTCCCTCCCAAATATGCGGTTTCATGGTATAGTATATCACAGCGGGCAAGGCCCGCAAAGAAGGAGGCGCCGCCATGGACCTGACCATTCCCTGCTTTGACCCCGCGCTGATTGCGCGCAGCGGCCAGTGCTTCCGCATGTGCGAGGGAAAGGGCGGCGTCGTGACCGCGCTGGCCGGGCCGGACCGGGTGCGCGTGAGGCCGCTGGGCGCAGAGCGCTTCCGCTTCGACTGCACACCGGAGGATTTCGAGCGCCGCTGGCGCGCCTACTTTGACCTGGATACGGACTATGAGGCCATCCAGCGCGAGGCCGCCGGTCAGGATGAGCCCCTCGCCCGTGCGGCCTGCGCGTGCCGGGGCCTGCGCATCCTCAGGCAGGACCCGTGGGAGACGCTGGTGTGCTTTCTGATTTCCCAGCGAAAGAGCATCCCCGCCATCCGCAGCTGCGTGGAGGCGCTGTGCGCGCGCTGCGGAGCCAAAGTGGGCCGGGGACGGGTGCGGTACTTTGCCTTTCCCGGCCCGGAGGATCTGCTTGGGGCGGGCGAAAGGGGCCTGCGCGCCTGCGGGGCGGGATACCGCGCGCCCTATCTGCTGGACGCGGCGCGCCGCGTGGCGGACGGGCGGACCGATCTGGCCGCCATGGCCGCCCTGCCCGACGATGCGCTGCTGGAGCAGCTGGAGGCCATCCACGGCGTTGGGGTAAAGGTGGCCAGCTGCGTGATGCTCTTTGGCTATCACCGCCTCGCCTCCGCGCCGGTGGACGTGTGGATTCGCCGCGTGATCGACGAGGATTACGGCGGCCGGTCGCCCTTTCCCGCCTACGGGGCGCATGCGGGCATCTTCCAGCAATACCTGTTTTACGGGCGCATTGCCCAGAAGGGCTAACGCGTGCGCCTGGGCCGCCGGTGCCTGCGCACCTGCGGCTTTTGAATCTCGTCGTGTTTTTCGCCCTTTAAGCGGAACAGTTCGTCACGCAGCTTGGCGGCGCGCTCAAAATCGAGGTTCTTGGCGGCGGAGAGCATCTGGTCCTCCACGCTCTTCATCAGCTCCTGAAGCTCCTCATCGCTCATGTCGTCGGGCTTGTGGTCCTTCATGCTGTCGGTGATGCGGATGAGGGCCTGCACGGTGCTTCGGACGCTCTGCGGCGTGATGCCGTGCAGCTTGTTGTAGGCCTCCTGCAGGGCGCGGCGGCGGTTGGTTTCGTTCATGGCGCGCTCCATGCTCTCGGTGAGCACGTCGCCGTAGAGGATGACGCGGCCGTCCACGTTGCGCGCCGCGCGGCCGATGGTCTGGATGAGCGAGGTTTCGCTGCGCAGAAAGCCCTCCTTGTCCGCGTCCAGAATCGCCACCAGGCTGACCTCCGGCATGTCCAGCCCCTCGCGCAGCAGGTTGATGCCCACCAGCACGTCAAACTCGCCCAGGCGCAGGTCGCGGATCAGCTGGGTGCGCTCCATGGTCTGGATGTCGGAATGCAGGTAACGCACGCGGATGCCCAGATTTTTGAGGTAATCCGTCAGGCTTTCGGCCATGCGCTTGGTGAGCGTGGTCACCAGCACGCGGCCGCCCTTTTCGGTCGTGCGGTGGATCTCCCCCACCAGGTCGTCCACCTGGCCTGTCGCGGGCCGGAGCACGATCAGCGGGTCGATCAGCCCCGTGGGGCGGATGATCTGCTCCACCGTGTTTTCGCTCAGGCCCAGCTCATAGGCGGCCGGCGTGGCGCTGACATAGATGGTCTGGTTCTGCCGGGCGCGGAACTCGTCAAAGAGCAGCGGACGGTTGTCATAGGCGCTGGGCAGGCGGAAGCCATAGTCCACCAGGCTTTTTTTGCGCGCGCGGTCGCCGTTGTACATGGCGCGCACCTGCGGCACGGTGACGTGGCTTTCGTCGATGAACATCAGAAAATCCTTGGGAAAATAGTCCAGAAGCGAATACGGCGCGTCGCCGGGCTTGCGGCCGTCAAAGTAGCGGCTGTAGTTTTCAATGCCCGTGCAAAAGCCGATCTGCCGCATCATTTCGATATCGTAACGGGTGCGCTGCCGCAGGCGCAGGGCGTAGAGGGGCTGCCCCTCGTCCTCCAGCTCCCTGGCCCGCACCTCCAGGTCCCGCTCGATCTGGTCGATGTTTTCGTTCATCTTTTCGCGGTCCATGGCATAATGTGTTGCGGGAAAGACCACTGCGTGCTCCAGCGTGCTCAGCACGTTGCCGCTGACCACCTCGATCTCACGGATGCGGTCAATCTCGTCGCCGAAAAACTCGATACGGAGGGCATGCTCGCGCTCGTTGGCGGGAATGATCTCCAGCACGTCGCCGTGCACGCGGAAGCTGCCGCGGGTGAACTCGTAGTCGTTGCGCGTGTACTGGATCTCCACCAGGCGCTCGATGAGCTTGTTGCGGCTGATCTGCATGCCGGGGCGCATGCTGACCATCATGCCCTCGTATTCGCTGGGATCGCCCATGGAATAGATGCACGACACGCTGGCAACGATGATCACGTCGCTGCGCTCGCGCACGGCGGCGGTGGCCGAGTGGCGCAGGCGGTCGATCTCCTCGTTGATGGAGGCATCCTTTTCGATGTAGGTATCGGTGGAGGCGATGTAGGCTTCGGGCTGGTAGTAATCGTAATAGCTGACGAAATACTCCACCGCGCTGTCCGGGAAGAAGGCGCGCAGCTCGCTGCACAGCTGGGCCGCCAGCGTCTTGTTATGCGCCAGGACCAAGGTGGGCTTCTGCACCTTTTCGATGACGGACGCCATGGTGAAGGTCTTGCCGCTGCCGGTCACGCCCAGCAGCACCTGGTCGCGCTTTCCTTCCAAAACGCCTTTGGCCAGGGACTCAATGGCCGCGGGCTGGTCGCCGCTGGGCGGATAGGGGGCTTTGAGCACAAAGCGATTCATGGCAAAAGGTCCTTTCGTAAACTGCCTTCTGATTATAGCATGTTTCCCCGGCGCGGTACAGCCCGCGCGGCGCACCCGGACCGCGTCCAAAAAAAAACTTCCACCGGCAGCCGCGCCTCCTCGCCGCCCGCGGACCCTATGCAAGCAAAAGCCGGTTTCCAGCGGGCCGGAACGCCGCTTTGACGAGCGCTGAAAAACGTTTCCACGCAACATGAGCGGCATGCGCGGCGGCCAAAATGAGCGCGACGGGAGGGAATGAACATGACAGAGCACTTCCAAAAGCAGCGCGCCGCGCTTACCGAGGTGATGCCGCCGTGGCGACCTATCTGATCCGCCATACGCCCCGGCTGAGCGGCGAGGTCGAGGTGAGCACGGCCAAAAACGCCGTGCTGCCCATCCTGGCGGCGGGGCTTTTGACCGAGGACCCGCTTATCATCAAGGAGGTTCCGCGCATCACCGATGTGGAAACGCTGGTGAGCATTCTCAGGGACTGCGGCGCGGAGGTCAACCGCAGCGGCGCGGACCTGTCCATCTGCGCCCTGCAGCCGCAGAGCCCGCGAAACGAGGAGCGCATGCGAAAGCTGCGCGCAAGCATTCTGATTCTGGGGCCGATTCTGGCGCGCACGGGCAGCGCGTGCGTGGGGCTGCCGGGCGGCTGCGCCATCGGCCAGCGGCCCATCGACCTGCATTTGAAGGGCTTGCAGGCCCTGGGCGCTCGGGTGCATCCGCTGGGCGGCATGCGCCAGCTCAGCGGCCGGCTGACCGGTGCGCGCATCTATCTGGACCTGCCCAGCGTGGGCGCGACGGAAAACCTGATGATGGCCGCCAGCCTGGCCCGCGGCTCAACCACGCTGGAAAACGCGGCCAAGGAACCCGAAATCGTGGACCTGGCCAACTGCCTCAACCAGATGGGCGCGCGCATCACGGGCGCGGGTACGGGCACGGTCAACATCGTGGGCGTGGAGCGCCTGCACGGCGCCATCTACCGACCCATCCCGGACCGGGTGGAGGCCGGGACGCTGCTGTGCGCCGCCGCCATCACCGAGGGAAGCGTGCTGGTCCGGGGCGCGTGCGCCGAGCACCTGAGGTCGCTTCTGTTCAAGCTGGCGGAAACCGGCGTGGGCATCCGCGAAACGCCCGCGGGCATTCGCCTCAGCGGCACGGCCGTTTCACCCTTCGAGCTTCGTACCTTAGCTTACCCGGGTTTTCCCACGGACATGCAGGCGCCCATGACGGTCGTGGCGCTCCGCTGCCATGGCGCCAGCCTGCTCAACGAAACCGTGTTTGAAAACCGCTTCATGCATGTATCGGAATTATGCCGCCTGGGTGCGCGCATCCGGGTGGAAAACAACGTGGCCCTGGTGGAAGGCGGCCATCCGCTGCGCGGCGGCGTAGTGCGCAGCACGGACCTGCGCGCGGGCGCGGCCATGATGCTGGCCGGCATGATCGCCTCCGGCGAAACGGTGCTGCAGGACCCTGCCGGGCATATCGAGCGCGGCTATCAGGACCTGCCGCAAAAGCTGCGAACGCTCGGCGCCGAAATCGAACAGATCGAGGACTGTGCCGGGAGCTGACAGGCCGCCCGCCCTGATGGGCGGGCCGCCGGCGCGTTCCTCCGAAAAGAATTTTGCGGCTGCCCTTGACAGCTTGCCTTTTAGGTGATATTATACTGCCACGTTATCGCACTAAAGCGGTCGCGAGAAGGAGCGTGTTTTAGGTATGAAAAAGCTGTTTGCCGTCCTGTTGGTCCTGATGCTGGCAGTTTCCGGTCTGGCCCTGGCCGAAGGCGACGCCTCGGTTGACAACATCCTGGAAAAGGGCACCTTTATTCTGGGCCTGGACGACAGCTTCCCCCCGATGGGTTTCCGGGATGAAAACAACGAGATCGTGGGCTTTGACATCGACGTGGCCAAGGAGGTCGCCGCGCGGCTGGGCGTGGAGTTTATCGCGCAGCCCATCTCCTGGGACGCCAAGGAGCTGGAGCTGGCCTCCGGCACCATCGACTGCATCTGGAACGGCATGTCTATCACCCCCGAACGCGAGGAGAGCATGGCCATGACCTTCCCCTACCTCAACAATCAGATGATCTTCTACACCCGTGCTGACGCGGGCATCGACAGCCTGGAGGATCTGGCGGGCAAGTCTGTGGCGGTGCAGAACGGCTCCTATGCCGAAGAGCTGCTAGGCGGCGACTATGCCGACCTGGCCGCGACCTTCTCGGAGGTGCTGGGCTTTGACGAGTACCTGACCGCCCTGATGGACCTGCAAAACGGCGGCTGCGACGCGGTGCTCATGGACCTGGTGGTGGGCGACTACCGCATCAACGGCATGGGCGCGACCGACCTGAAGGCCGCCGTGGCCCTGACGGACGACAACTACGGCATCGGTTTGCGCAAGGAGGACATCGCCCTGCGTGACAAGATCGAAGAGCTGCTCATCGAAATGAAGAAAGACGGCACGCTGGAGAAGATCTCCACCGAATGGTTTGGATCGGACATCACGGTGGTGCCCGCCGAGTAATTCCCGTATTCTCCGGAAGGGGGAGGCCTGCGCCTCTCCCTTCCGCGCACGAAAGGAACCTCCATGACCATCAAATTCTTCAATGACCCGGAGCGGCTGTGGAAGCTGTTCACGCTGATGCTGGACGGCGCCGGGGTGACGCTGAGCATCTTTTTTTTGACGCTGGTGTTTTCCGTCCCGCTGGGCATGCTGGTGGCCCAGGGCCGCATGAGCCGCCGCCGGCTGGTGCGCACGCCGCTTTCGTTTTATATCTACATCATGCGCTCCACGCCGCTGATGCTGCAGATCATGTTCATCTATTTCCTGCTGCCGCAGGTGCTGCCCTTCCGGGTAGACCGGTTCTGGGCGGTGATTTTTGCGTTTGTCATCAATTACGCGGCCTACTTCGCCGAGATCTTCCGCTCCGGCATCCAGTCCATCCCGGCAGGCCAGTACGAGGCCGCCAAGGTGCTGGGCTATACCGGCGGGCAGACGTTCCTGCACATCATTCTGCCGCAGGTGGTCAAGCGGGTGCTGCTGCCCGTGGCCAACGAGGTCATCACGCTCATCAAGGACACGGCGCTGGCCTCCACCGTGGCGGTGGTGGACCTGATGACCGTGGCCAAGAAGCAGGTATCCAGCTCGTCGTCCATCGAGCCATACGTGGTGGCGATCGTGCTCTACCTGGTGCTCAACGGCGCGGCCGAACAGCTGTGCAAGCTGGCCGAACGCAAGATGAGCTATTACCGCTAGGAAGGAGGACGTCCGCATGCTGTGTGCAACCGATATTCATAAAGGCTTCGACGGGCTGGGCGTGCTCCGGGGCATCGACCTGAACGTGGAAAAGGGCGAGGTAGTGGCGCTGATCGGCCCCAGCGGATCGGGCAAGAGCACACTTTTGCGGTGCCTGAACCAGCTGGAAACCGTGGACAGCGGCACCATTGTGCTTGATGACATCACGCTCTGCCGCACCCGCGGCGGCAAGCTCACCTATGCCGACCCGGCCACCCTGCGCCGCATCACGCTGAAGATGGGCATGGTGTTCCAGTCCTACAACCTGTTTCCGCACATGAGCGTGATGCAGAACCTGACCGACGCGCCCATGCGCGTCAGGCGCCTTCCCCGGGCGCAGGCCACGGAGCGGGCGCGCGAGCTGCTGGCCAAGGTCGGCCTTTCCGACAAGGCGGATCAGTACCCCTACCAGCTGTCCGGCGGCCAGCAGCAGCGGGTGGCCATCGCCCGCGCCCTGTGCATGGACCCGGAAATCCTCTGCTTTGACGAGCCCACCAGCGCCCTGGACCCGGAACTGACCCAGGAGGTGCTGGGCGTGATGCGTGAGCTGGCGCGCGAGCGCATGACCATGCTGGTGGTCACCCATGAAATGGGCTTTGCGCGCGACGTGGCCGACCGTGTGGTTTTCATGGAGGACGGCCTCATCGTGGAGGAAGGGCCTCCGGAACAGATTTTCCACTCCGACAATCCCCGCACGCGGCAGTTTGTCGGAGGAAACTGAACGCAAAAACCCCGCGCGGCACAGATTGCCGGCGGGGTTTCCTTTTGCTTTTATACCAGGCGGAAGCCGTTCTCCGCCTGCTTTTCGTGATAGCGGGTGATGAGCGCCTTGATGCGGTCGTAGGGGTTGAGCAGGCTGCTCAGGCTGCGGTCGTGGTTGAGGCTGGCCACGATATAGGAGATATACTTGCTCATATCCGCCTCGATGAACCAGGGCCGCTGCTTGAGCTCCGGCGTGCGGTAGGTCAGGTTGGTGGAGATGATGCGGCTGATGGCCCCCTCTTCGTAGGCGCGGTCGAAAGCCTCCAGCCCGTTGGTGAACAGGGCGAAGGTCGCGGCGGCGAAGATGCGGTTGGCCTTGCGCTTTTTGAGTTCTCTGGCCAGGTCCAGGATGCTTTCGCCGGAGGAGAGGATATCGTCGGAGACGAACACGTCCTTGCCCTCCACATCATCGCCCAGATATTCATGCGCGATGATGGGGTTGCGGCCGTCCACCACGGTGGTATAGTCGCGGCGCTTGTAGAACAGGCCCATATCGATGCCCAGCACCGAGCTGTAGAAGATGTTGCGGTCGATGGCGCCCTCGTCGGGGCTGACGATCATCATATGGTCGCGGTCGATCTGCAAATCGCACTCCCTGCGGAACAGGGCCTTGAGGATCTGATAGCTGGGCTTTACGCTGTCAAAGCCGATCAGGGGCACGGCGTTTTGCACGCGCGGGTCGTGCGCGTCGAAGGTGATGATGTTGCTCACGCCCATCTGCTCCAGCTCCTGCAGCGCCAGGGCGCAGTCCAGGCTTTCGCGGCTGGTGCGGCGGTGCTGGCGGCCCTCGTAGAGCATGGGCATGATGACGTTGATGCGCTTGGC
>CALVNG010000020.1 GCA_944349545.1 uncultured Eubacteriales bacterium | reverse complement strand
CGTGACGAACCTATGTGCCATGCGAATGAACATGATGTGCGCGTGCGATTTCAGCCCGTGCTATTTGTGTTGCGTCGCTTGACAGGTGCCATGCCATTGAAGCCCGCTTCGCAAATGCGCGAAGTGGGCTTTTTCATCGGCCAGCAGAAAGGTGTGCAAAGGATGGATCAGAAACCGCAGATCGAGATACGCGGCCTGTGCAAGGATTACCCCATACCCGGCGGCGAGGTGCACGCGCTGAGCAACATCAGCCTCACCATCGACAAGGGCGACATTTACGGCATCATCGGCATGAGCGGCGCGGGCAAGAGCACGCTGATCCGCTGCCTCAACCGTCTGGATACCCCCACGGACGGGCAGATCTTCATCGACGGCGAAAACATCCTGGCCATGAGCAAGCAGCAGCTTCGCCAGACCCGCCGCCGCATGGCGATGATCTTCCAGCAGTTCAACCTGCTGATGCAAAAGTCCGTGGCGCGAAACGTGCGCTACCCGCTGGAGATCGCCGGGGTGCCCAAGAAGCAGGCCAACGAACGGGTGATCGAGCTGCTTCGCATCGTGGGGCTGGAGGACAAGGCCGGCGCCTATCCGGCGCAGCTTAGCGGCGGGCAGAAGCAGCGGGTGGCCATCGCCCGCGCGCTGGCCAGCGACCCGGAGATGCTCCTTTGCGACGAGGCCACCAGCGCCCTGGACCCCATGACCACGCAGAGCATTCTGGCCCTGCTGCAGAAGATCAACCGGGAGCTGGGCATCACGGTGGTGCTCATCACCCACGAGATGGCCGTCATCCGCCAGATCTGCAACAAGGTCGCCATTTTGGACGGCGGCAAGCTCGCCGAGCAGGGCACCGTGGACGACGTGTTCATGCACACCAAGTCGGCGGCCGGTCGAAGGCTGTTTGGCATTTTGCCCGATCAGGAGGAGATCCCGCCGCAGCCGGCCATCCGCATCGTCTTTGACGGCGAGGCCGCCGAAAAGCCCATCATCAGCAAGCTGGTCAAGGATTGCGGGCTGGAGGTCAACATCCTCTCCGCCGACATCCGCCAGCTCAACCAGAAGGCCTACGGGCAGATGATGATCGCCCGTCCGCAGGACCCTGAGGATGTCAAGCGCGTGATGGAGTACCTGACCCGCGAGGGCCTGACGGTTGAGGAGGTGCATGTGCCATGACCTGGGATAAGCTGTTGCCCATGCTCTGGGAAGGTACGGTGGAAACGCTGTACATGACCCTGTGGAGCAGCGCGATCGCCTATCTGATCGGCCTGCCGCTGGGCGTTTTGCTGGTGGTGACCCGACGTGGCGGCATCATGCCCTCCCCCACCTTCAACGCCATTCTGGGGGTGGCGATTAACTTCCTGCGCTCCATTCCCTTCATCATCATGCTGGCGGTGCTCTTCCCCGTGACGCGCATCGTGGTCGGCACTGCCATCGGCACCAAGTCCATCATCTTCCCGCTGGTCATCAGCGCCTTCCCCTACATCGCCCGCATGGTGGAAAGCTCGCTGGAGGAGGTCGATCACGGCATCATCGAAGCCGCCCAGTCCATGGGCTCGACCAACCTGCAGCTGATCTTCAAGGTGCTTTTGCCCGAAGCCGTGCCCTCGCTGGTCAACGGCGCAGCCATCAGCATCACCACCATTCTGGGCTATACCGCCATGGCCAGCGCGGCCGGCGGCGGCGGCCTGGGCGCGCTGGCCATCGTCAAGGGCCTCAACGTGCGCAAGTTCGACATCATGTATTCCGCCAGCCTGCTTTTGGTTGCGCTGGTGCAGATCATCACCGTCTTTGGCACGCGCTTCACCCGCGGCCTGGACCATAAACGACGCTGACTTTGGAAAGGAGAACCAATCATGAAAAAGATTCTGGCTATCGTCCTGACCCTGGCGCTGTCCCTGTCCCTGACCTCCGCCTTCGCGGGCGAGCCCCTCACCATTATCGCCACCGAGAACCCCCATGCCGAGGTGCTTGAGCTGGTCAAGGACGACCTGGCCGCGCTGGGCTATGACCTTGAAATCACCGTCGTGAGCGACTATGTGGTGGAGAACCCCGCCACCTCCGCGGGCGACGTGATGGCCAACTTCTTCCAGCACCTGCCCTATCTGGCCGGCTACAATGCCGAGGTCAGCGAGGAGGAGCAGCTGGTGCCCGTGGTCTATACGCACTTTGAGCCCATGGCCATCTATGCCGGCACCAAGACCAGCCTGGACGACATCGCCGACGGCGACGCCATCGCCGTGCCCAACGACCCGGTGAACGAGAACCGCGCGCTGCTGCTTCTGCAGGCGGCCGGCCTGATCACCCTGCCCGAGGGCACCACACTGGAGAGCACCTGCACCCCCGCCGACATCGTGGAAAATCCCTATAACCTGAACATTCAGGAGCTCAACGCCGAGCTGATCCCCGGCGCGCGCGCCGATGTGGCCTACGCGGTCATCAACGGCAACAACGCCACTTTGGTGGACCTGGTGCCCTACGTGGACGGCCTCTATGCCGAGACCGCCGACAGCGAAGCCGCCGAGGCCTATGTGAACGTGGTCGTGGTCAAGCCCGAAAACGCCGAGGCCGAGTGGGTCAAGGCGCTGGAGCAGGTCATTTACACCCAGAAGGTCTATGATCTGATCGTGGACAGCGGCTTCGCGCCCACCTTCGAGGTGCCCGCCGCCGAATAAGCGCCCAGGCTATTAAAAGCCGCCTTCAAATGAACATCGGCCCCCGGAAGAAGCTGCTCCGCTTCCTTCCGGGGGCCGACTTTTATGCGTTTATCCGCATTTGCGCCTCACGGGATGTGCTCGCCGACGGCCGACACCGCAAAGGCCGCCGCCCTTTCCAGGTCCGTCTGATTGGGATGTCCCTTGGCGATGCCGCCGATCCTTTTCAGCATGCCGTAGGTATCCAACCCCCGGCAGCCGAAGCTGCCCCCATACGCCGCGCCCTGCCGCACCAGCAGCCGGGCCGCCGGCCTGGCGTAGTCCCGGTATCGCAGGCCGCAGGTATACAAAAGGCAGGCCCGCTTGCCATCGAACGCCGTCCGTCCGATAACATCCATCAAAGAGCGGTGGAAGGTGTTGAAGTAGATGCCGGACGCGAAAAACACGCAGTCGTATCCGGTGAGGTCAGGGAGCGCGTCCCTGAGCAGGTCCACCGTGTCGGCATGGATGCGCTCCGCCACGGCCCGGACCAGCTTCAGCGTGTTGCGATGATGAACGGATGCGTATATAACCACGGCTTTGCTCAACATATCCACCTTCCAAAGGAAACGGGTCGTCCCTTTCAGCCGGCCAGGTGCATGATCTGCAAAAGGAAAATCCAGCTCAGACCATAATAGGTCACCACGGCCACAAGGTCGCTGACGGTGGTGATCAGCGGGCCGGAAGCCACCGCGGGGTCAATGTTGATCTTCTTGAAAAACAGGGGGATCAGCGTGCCTACCGCACTGGAGATGGCCATGGCCAGCAGCAGTGAAATGCCGATGCAGCCGGACACAGCGAAGGCCGTCAGCAGATCGCGTCCGCGGAACAGCCAGATGTACAGGCCGATGAGCACAAAGGACGCCAGCCCCAGCAGCAGCCCGTTGGCCGAGCCGATGCGCACCTCCTTGACCACCAGGCCGAATTTTTGCCGGAAGGTCAGGTTTTCATCCATCAGCACGCGGATGGTCACCGCCAGCGACTGGGTGCCCACGTTGCCGGCCATGTCCAGAATGAGCGACTGAAAGCACATGATCAGCGTAAGCTGCGATACCACCTGCTCAAACGCGCCCACCACCGTGGATACCAGCAGGCCCAGCCCCAGCAGCACAAACAGCCACGGCAGGCGCTTGCGCATACTCTGCCTGAGCGGCTCGGTCAGGTCCTCCTCGGCGGTCAGGCCCGCCAGACGGGCGTAGTCCTCGCCCATTTCGTCGTCCACGACCTGCACCATGTTCTGAGAGGTAATCACGCCCAGCAGATGGTTGTTATTGTCCAGCACGGGAACGAGGTCCTCGGAATAGTCCTTGAGCAGCTCGATGCAGTCGTCGATATCCTCATGCCCGTACACATAGGGGTAGGAGGTCATGATGAGCGACTGAAAATCGGTCTCCGGCCGGGCGATGATCAGCTCCTTCAAGTCAATCGCTCCGCAAAACACATCGTCCCTGTCCCTGACAAAGAGGGTGGAGATATTGTCGTTCTCGGCAGCCTGCTCAATCAGCGCGCTCATGGCCTGTTTCACCGTGAGATTGTCGCGCACGGAGATGTAGTTGGTGGTCATCTTGCTGCCGATTTCGTCGTCGTCAAAAGTCTGCATCAGGGCGAGCTCCTTTTTGGAGGTTTCGTCCATGCATTCGAGCAAATCGCTTTTTTTCTTTCGGTCCAGCGCGGAAAGAATCTCCGTCGCCGCGTCGGATTCCATGCTTTCAATTGTGCGGGCGCCCTTGCGCAGATCCATTTCCGAAAGAAATCCGGCGGCCTCCCCGCTCTCCAGACGCTCCAGCGTGTTGGCGAGCATATCCGCATCCAAAATGCGATACAGCTTTTTCCGCTCTGCCGGGGTCAGCGTGGGCAGCACCTCGGCGATATCCTTTTCGTGATAGTCCTCCAGACGCTCCCGCATTACATTGGGGGATGCGGGGCTTTTGACGATTCGGGTGATCTCCGCCGCATAATCCGGCTTGGGGGTCAGGGCGGTTTCTTCCATCATAGGGATTTTCGGCTCCATCTTCAACGCCTCCTCCTTCCTTGTCTGCCTGGGAAGAGCCGGTTGAAAGGCGAGCCAAAACGCCGGAAGCCCGCGCAGCCGTTTATACCCCGGGCAACAGGGCGAACGGCCGCATGGGCTTTCGGCCAGCGACGCTTCGGCGCCGCTTCCAACCGACGGTGATTCTTCGATCATGACTGTCACAGCCGTCCATCCTGTTCACCTGCCTTTCGATGTTTTCCGCAATGATTGTACCCCGTTTGCGCGAGGAAAGCAAGAGCTAAAAAAGCGGACGGCCGCCTCGAGCGCGGCTGCCGTCCGCCGGGAGCAGCGAAAGCAACGATCAGTCGCCCATGCAGATGCCCATGTTGCGGGCGGTGACCAGCACATGGTCGTCCTTGGGCACGGGCTTGGGCACGCCCGCGATGTCCTTGAGCTTGTTGTGGATGATCTCGTTGCCGTCCAGGGCCACTGTGACGCCATAGATCTCATCGCGGATGAGCTCGGCGGCATGCACGCCGAACTGGGTGGAGAGCACGCGGTCGTAGGCGCTGGGGCTGCCGCCGCGCTGGATGTGGCCGGGCACCACATGGCGCGCCTCCACGCCCACCATTTCGCTCAGCTGCGCAGCGATGCGCTTGCTGATGCAGTCATAGGGCAGCGTAGCGCGGTAGGCTTCGCGCTCCTTCTTTTTCATTTTGGCCTCTTCCTCGCTCATGGCGCCCTCGGCCACGGCGATGATGCTGAACGCCTTCTTGCTCTTGGCGCGGGCTTCCACAGCCTCGGCTACCTTTTCAATGTCGTAGGGCACCTCCGGCAGTAGAATCACGTCCGCGCCGCCCGCCAGACCGGCGTACAGCGTCAGCCAGCCCGCCTTGTTGCCCATGATCTCGATGACCATGCAGCGGCCATGGCTGGTGGCGGTCGTATGGATACGGTCGATGACGTCCGTTGCGATATCCACCGCCGTATGGAAGCCGAAGGTGAAGTCCGTGCCATAGATGTCATTATCGATGGTCTTGGGCAGGCCGATCACATTGAGGCCCTCTTCGCTAAGCAGGTTGGCCGTCTTGTGCGTACCGTTGCCGCCCAGCGTGACCAGGCAGTCCAGCTTCAAATCCTTATAGGTCTTTTTCATGGCGGCCACCTTGTCCACGCCGCGTTCGTCAATGACCCGCATGTTGCGGAACGGCTGACGGCTGGTCCCCAGGATGGTGCCGCCCAGCGTGAGAATGCCGGAGAACTGCTTTTTGCTCATCTCCTGATACTCGCCCTCGATGAGTCCGCCGTATCCGTTGCGGATGCCGATGATCTCGGCGTCAAAAAGCTCGTAGGCTGCGCGCGCCACGCCGCGGATGGCCGCGTTAAGGCCGGGACAGTCGCCGCCGCTGGTCAGGATGCCGATTCTGCGCTTCATCGCTTTTTCCTCCTTCTGAATCGCCTGTTTATGGCATTTATTATAACACGCGCGGGCCAGGATGACAACGCAGGATTTTTGAATGACGGCGCTCTTGTGTGGCGGGATGCAAAGCCCGTATAATAGGTGGAGAACGGGAGGAATGCGTCATGAAGGAAGAATGGCGGCTTATGGGACCTTCTCTGCCCCCGCAGCTTACGCAGGGTGCTTCGCTTGCACAGGCTGCGGCAGCGGCGCTGGACGGAGACGGAGATCTGGAGGGCATGCGCTTTGCGGACGGAGAAATGGACGGCCTCTCCGGCAAAACGCTGGATGTGCGCGGCTGCGCCTTTGAGCGCTGCCGGTTCGGCGACAACGATTTCAAGCGCGTCAGCTTTGTGGATTGCACGTTTGACAAATGCGAATGGAGCAACGCGCGGCTGCAAAACGCGGCGATCCAGCGCGCGCTTTCGGGGCTGCCGCATGACAGGGCTGGAGATCATGCAGGGCGCGCTGATGAACGTGGCCTTTGACGGCTGCATGCTGGATTACGTCTCCTTTGCGGAGTGCAAACTGGACCGCGTCGTATTTTCCGAATGCCGCCTGCGGGAAAGCCTGTGGTCGGAGGTGCGGCTGCTCAAGGCGCGATTTGACCATTCGGATTTGGAGCGCGCGCAGTGGGCGCGCACGCCGCTCATGGGCCTTGACATGACCACCTGCCGCATCGGAGGATGGAGCATTTCGCTCTACGACCTGCGCGGAGCGAGGGTCACGGCGGCGCAGGTCATTGAGCTGGCCGGGCTGCTGGGCGTGGAGATTGTTTCCTAAAAAGCGCAAAGGCGCGGCGGGAGCGTTTCGCATCCCGCCGCACCTTTGCGTTTGTCGCCGGCTTAGCCAACCACCTGGTAGCCCTGCTGCTCCACGGCCTTTTTGAGCACGGCATCGTCCACGGGCGCGCCGAGCGTCACCACGGCGGTGCCGCTTTCATGGCTCACCTCAGCGGAGAGGACGCCGGGCACTTCCTCCAGCGCCTTTTTGACGCGGCCGGAACAGTGGGTGCACATCATGCCTTCGATTTTCAGGGTTTTTTCCATGGTTTTTCGCTCCTTCGCAAATTTGATTTTATGGTCCTTCCGCGCGCTGTGCGGGTCAAACAGGTTCAGGCGCAGCGCGTTGGAGACGACGCAGAAGCTGGACAGGCTCATGGCCGCGGCGCCGAACATGGGGTTGAGCTGCCAGCCCAGCAGGGGAATGAACACGCCTGCCGCCAGCGGGATGCCGATGATGTTGTAGATAAAGGCCCAGAACAGGTTTTCATGGATGTTGCGAAGCGTGGCGCGGCTCAGGCGGATGGCGGCGGGCACATCGGTGAGGCGGCTGTTCATCAGCACCACATCCGCCGCGTCGATGGCCACGTCCGTGCCGGCGCCGATGGCGATGCCGATATCCGCGCGCGTCAGCGCGGGCGCGTCGTTGATGCCGTCGCCCACCATGGCCACCTTGCCCTGCGATTGCAGCGAGCGGATCACGCTTTCCTTGCCATCCGGCAGCACCCCGGCGATCACCTGGTCCACGCCCGCCTGGCGGCCGATGGCCTCGGCGGTGCGCTGGTTGTCGCCGGTGAGCATGACGACGCGAACGCCCATGTTTTGTAGCTCGCGCACGGCCTGCGGGCTTTCGGGCTTGATGGCGTCGGCCACGGCGATCATGCCCAGCAGCCTGCCGCCCCGGCAGAACAGAAGCGGCGTTTTGCCCTCGCCGCTCAGGCGGTCGGCCTGCTTGCGCATGGTCTCGCTGACTTCAGCCCGACCGGAGATAAAGGCCAGACTGCCGCCGGAAAGCGCCTCGCCGTCCAGCGTGGCGGTCAGGCCGTTGCCGGGCAGGGCCGTAAAGCCGGAAACCTCCTGCGCCTTCAACTGCAGCGACTCCGCCCGCTCCACCACGGCGCGGGCCAGGGGATGCTCGCTCCTTTGCTCCAGCGCGTAGGCAGAGGTGACCAGCTCTTCCTCCGTTACGCCGGGGGCGGGCAGCACGTCGGTCACGCGGGGCTGGCCCGTGGTGATGGTGCCGGTTTTGTCCAGCGCCACCACGCGTACCTTTCCGGCCTCCTCCAGCGATACGGCGGTTTTGGACAGAATGCCGTTTTTGGCTCCCTTGCCGTTGCCCACCATGATGGCCACCGGCGTAGCCAGCCCCAGCGCGCACGGACAGCTGATGACCAGCACCGAAATGCCCCGCGCCAGCGCGTAGCCGAAGTCCGCGCCCGTCGCCAGCCATACGGCCGTGGCAAGTAGCGCAATGCCGATGACCACCGGCACAAATACGCCGCTCACCCGGTCGGCGACCTTGGCGATGGGCGCCTTGGTAGCCGCCGCGTCGCTGACCATGCGGATGATCTGCGACAGCGTGGTGTCCTCACCCACGCGGGTGGCCCGGCAGCGCAAATAACCCGACTGGTTCACCGTGGCGGCCGATACGGCGTCGCCCTCGGCCTTGTCCACAGGGATGCTCTCGCCCGTGAGCGCGGACTCGTTCACCGCGCTGTGCCCTTCCAGCACCACACCGTCCACGGGGATGTTCTCGCCGGGGCGCACCACGAAGACATCGCCTGTTTGTACCTGGGCGATGGGCACGGTGCGCTCCTGACCGTCGATCATCAAAGTGGCGGTCTGCGGGGCCAGCTTCATCAGCCCTTTGAGCGCGTCGGTGGTGCGGCCTTTGGAGCGGGCCTCCAGCATCTTGCCCACGGTGATCAGCGTGAGGATCATGGCGGCGGATTCAAAATAGAATTCGTGCATCCAGCTCATCGCCTGCGCAGCGTCGCCCTGCGCCTGCGCGCCGGTCATGGCAAACAGTGCGTAGACGCTGTAGACGAACGAGGCCGTGGAACCCAGCGCCACCAGCGTGTCCATGTTGGGGCTTTTGTGCCACAGGCTCTTGAAGCCGCTGATAAAAAAGCGCTGGTTGATCACCATGATGATGACCGTCAAAAGCAGCTGCGCAAGCCCCATCGCCACAGGATTGTCCGCAAGGAAGGCCGGCGCGGGCCAGCCCCACATCATGTGGCCCATGGACAGGTACATCAGCAGCGCCAGAAACACCAGCGAGCTTAACAGCCGCCGCTTGAGGGCGGGCGTTTCGTGGTCGGCCAACGGATCGCTCTGCGCCGGGGCGGGCGCGCTGGCCGCGCCCTTCACGCTGGCCCCGTAGCCCGCGGCCTCCACCGCCGCGATGACGGCCTGCTCTGCGGCGCTGCCCTCCACGCCCATGCTGTTGGTCAGAAGGCTCACCGAGCAGGACGTGACCCCCGGCACCTTTGAAACGGCCTTTTCCACGCGCGCGCTGCACGCCGCGCAGCTCATGCCGGTAACCTGGTATTGTTTCATCGCAGTTCTCCTTTCCGGGCCTAGCGCATCCATTTGCGCAGGGTGTCGAGCAGCTCGTCGATGGTTTCGTCCTTCCCGCTGCGGATATCCTGCGCCACGCAGGTGCGGATATGCTGTGCCAGCAGCTCGCGGCCGAAGGCGTTGAGCGCGGCGTTGGCGGCGGCGGCCTGCGCCAGAATGTCGGGGCAGTAGGCGCTCTTTTCCAGCATGCCCCGGATGCCGCGAATCTGCCCTTCAATGCGGTTGAGACGGTGAATCAGGCTTTTGTATTCAGCCTCGCTGCGCTCTTTGGTGCGATGGCAGCAGGTGGGCTCATGGGTCATAGCGACACCCCGTTTCCTGAATAATATACCCCGTGGGGGTATGAGAATTATATACCCCTACAGGGTATATGTCAAGCCTTTTTTTCCGCAACCGTGAACGAATTGTAACGTTTTTGCCTCCGCATTGACTTGCCGGGAGAAATCCCTTATAATAACAGCATGAAAACAAAATGCTATATTTGTTTTCAGCTGCGCGTCCGCGTTTTTCTTTTGGCCGTGCTGAAAACATATTCCATATTTTGTTTTTACCCGATACGCCGCCGAAGGGGGGACCCGCCTATGGCCATGAGCGCTCTGCGTAAGAAGCTGGTACGCGACATGCGCCGGTCCGGCATGCAGTTTTTTGCCATCGTGATGCTCTGCTCGCTGGGCACGTTCATGTTTGCTGGGCTGGACGGCACAGCGCGGCTGGCGCAGGGCACGATCGACACCTACTTCGCCCAGAACAACCTGGCGGATTTCTGGGTCAGCGTGCCCAGCGCGGACCGCGATACCCTGGAGAGAATCCGCGCCATCAGCGGGGTGAGCGATGTATGCGCGCGCGCCACGGCGGAGCTGGAAAGCACCCTGCCCGGCGAACCCACGTTGAACGTGACAGCCTACGACGGACCCATGCGCATCAACCAGCCGCTGGTGGTCGAGGGCGAGGCCCTTTCCCAGACGGATTCGCGCGGATGCCTGATCCAGGCGGGATTTGCCGCGGTGCACGGCCTGTCCGTGGGCGACCGCGTAAGTGTGAAGCTCTCCGGTCAGGAGTACGGCTTTGTGGTGCGGGGCGTGGTCTACAGCCCCGAGTTCATCTGCGTAACCGACGGCGTATACCCCAACCCGGATCAGTACGGCTATATTCTCATCAATACCTGCGGCATACCGGAGCTGCCCATGACGCAGGTGCTGGTGAAGCTCGCCGAGGGTGCGGACGCGGGGCAGGTGGAAAGCGCCATTGAAGCCACGCTGCCTACGGCGCTGGTGGTCGACCGCCGCGCGCATCAGAGCACCGCCAACGCGCAGAGCAACGCCGACATGTTCTCCAACCTCACGCTGGTGTTTCCGCTCATCGCCTATGCAGTGGCCGCACTCATCGTGATGACCACGCTGACCCGCATGATCGAAAACCAGCGCCTGCAGCTGGGCACGCTCAAGGCGCTGGGCTATCCCTCGCGGCGCATCCGCGGGCACTACCTGGCCTACGCGATCTGGCCGTCGCTGATAGGTTCACTCCTGGGCGTGGTGGCCGGGCATGCGCTTTTGCCCAATGTGATCTGGGCGCTGCTGCTGGGGCAGAACGAATACCCCTACAAGCTGTATCCCGCCATCTCGCGCGAGGCATGGGCCATGGTGGCGCTCACCGTGGTGATGAGCGTGCTGATCTGCCTCTACACCTATCAGAAGAGCGCGCGCGAAACCACCGCCGATCTGCTCCGGCCCAAGCCGCCCAAGGCGGGCAGGCGCATTCTGCTGGAGCGCGTGGGTTTCCTGTGGCGGCGGTTTAACTTCAATACCAAGATGATCGTGCGCAACCTCATGCGCAACCGCATGCGCACCATCATGTCCTTCGTGGGCGTGCTGTGCTGCAACGCGCTGATCATCGCTTCCCTGGGATTGCAGGATTCGGTTAACGCCCTGGCCGAAAACCACTATACCAAGGCCCTGTGCTATGATGTGCGCGCAGAACTGACCGGCGAGGCCGACTCGGCGGACAGCTACCGCCGCCGCCTGGATGCCGAGGGCGTGGAGTGCATCATGGAAAAGTCGCTGAGCGCACGGTCAGCCAGCGAAAGCCGCACCACGCTGCTCACCGTGGTGGAGCCGGGGCAGACGATGCTGCGCGTGGGCAAAAACGAAACGATGGTGGACATTCTGCCCGGTGGTGCCGCCATCACCGAGAAGCTGGCGCAGACGCTTGGGGTTTCCGCCGGCGATACGCTGGATCTGTTCTTCCCCGGAGACGATGAAGCCGCGCGCGTGAAGATCACGCAGATCGTGTACAACAGCGTATCCCAGGGGTTATATATGGAGAGCGGCACCTGGGAAAGCCTGCGCAAAGGGACCTTCACCCCCACGGCCATCTTGCTCAAGGGACCCACGCAGGCCTGCCTGTCCGAGCTGGACAGCATGGAGGAAGTCGACAAGCTGAACTGGCCCGTGGACCAGGCGCAGGAGCTGACAAAGATGCTGGATATGCTGGCTTCCATCTTCGCCATGATCACACTGATCGCGCTGGCGCTGGCCTTTGTGATCTGCTACAACATGGGCCTGATGAACTTTTCCGAACGCATCCGCGAATACGCCACGCTCAAGGTGCTGGGCTATCATCAGAAGGAGATTCGCGGTCTGATCATCGGGGAAAACAACATCGTCAGCCTCCTGGGCGTGCTGTGCGGGGTGCTGCCCGGCATCGGCCTGACGGGCCTGGTGCTCAAGGTTTGCGAATCGGAAACGCTGGCCTATCCCAGCCGCCCGGCGGTGTTGTCGGTGATTTTGGCGAGCGTGGTCACCTACGTGTTCAGCCTGCTGATTCAGCTGCTGCTGACGCGCAAGGTACGCGGCATCGACATGGTGGAGGCGCTCAAATCGGTCGAATAAAGCAACGGTATCTCGGAGGGGGGTAAGCATATGCCGCAGGCATTCACACCGCAGCAGATGGAGGACATTCGTATCCGGCTGTTTGACAGCGCCTGCCGACATGCGGTAAGCATGGACGTGAAGCGGATCTCGCTGGAGCGCCTCACGTCGGACGCGGGCATTTCCAAATCCACTTTCTACAAGTTTTACGACAGCAAGGAGCAGCTGTTTCTCAAGGTGGGCATGCACTTTGAAATGCTCATCGTGAGCGAGGCGGAGCATGCGCTGCGCAATTCCGCCGGCAGCAGCCGCGAACGCACCGCCAACGCGGTCAACGCCGCCTTTGACCGTCTGGCGGAGCTGAACGTGATGCGCTTTCTCAAGGAGGATATGCCCCAGCTGGTTATGCAGGTCGCCTCCGAAGAGGCGCTGGCGCACTTCAAGAGCATGTCCATGAGCATTCTGGAGCTGCTCAAGCGCGAGGGTGTCGCCTTTCGCGTATCGGACGAGATGGTGGGGTCCATCATCCACATCCTGTATCTGTCCGTACAGAACGCGCGGGAGATGGCCTGCTATGCCGAAGCCCTGCGCGAGCTGGTGCTCGGCGTATGCGACCGGATTGTGCTGTAAGGCTCCCAGGTTGCCCAAAGACGATGAAAGCCCCGAAGCGGAAAGGCTTCGGGGCTCGCGTTATCATGCGCCGTCCGTTTCAGGCGGCCTGCGCGGATTTCGTTTACTCAATGGTCCGGATATTGCTGAAGGGAAAAATCACGCAGCGCACATGTCCGATGATCATGTCGCGGGTGAGGGCGGCGGGGGTGAAATAGTCATAATAATTGCGGCTGTCATGGCTGTTGTCGCGGTTGTCGCCCATGACGAAGTATTCGTCATCACCCAGCGTGAAGGGCGCCATGCTAAAGCCGTTATCGTTGCGCTCCGGGGTCAGATAGGGTTCATCCAGAGCCTCGCCGTTGCGGTAGACGACGTTGGAGCGAATCTCGATTGCATCGCCGGGAATGCCCATCACGCGCTTGACGAAGTTCTCCGTGCGGCCGGGGTACTTGCAGATGACCACGTCGCCGCGCTGCGGGTCGCCGGTCAGGTACTCCGGCTTGGTCACCAGCATGATCTCGCCGTTTTGCAGGGTGTCGCACATGCTTTCCCCGTCCACGCGGATGGGTTCGAACAGGAATGTGCGTATCAGCAGCGCGGCCGCCACCGCCACCGCAATGGTTAAAATCCAGCTCAGAATTTCCTTTTTGACGTTGAGCGGCTTTTTCTCCTTGCCGGGTTTGCCGGTAGCGGCGCCCTCGACCTGCGTCATCTGCTCTTCCTTGACCTCCATGGGTAAAAAGACCTCCTTAGGAATGCTCCGCCATGGCGCGAAGCGTGTCCGCTTCCGGCACGGGACCCTGTTCGAGCACCTTCTTGCGGCGCTTGATAAAATCCGCGCGGTCCATCATCACGATGCGCCCACAGCCCAGGCATTTGATTTTGATATCCGCGCCAATGCGGATGACCGTCCACTCGTCGCTGCCGCAGGGATGCGTTTTCCGCATCCTGACCCGGTCCCCCAGACGGATCTCCTCCATGGCGCACACCTCCGCAATATACTTAAGCATTATACATCCCCCGCGCGGAAGTTGCAAGGCGTGCATCCGGCCAAAATCCGGTCGTTATGTGAACTTTCAGTAAATTTGCGCCGCACATCCCCCACGGCCTTGCCCCGTGACCGTGATTGTGGTATACTCCCGGCGTAGCGACAATACGGGAGGGAACGCCATGGCTGCGCAGGCAAAACGCAAAAAAGATACAAGGGCGTCGATGGTGCGCATCGTCAGCCTTTCGCTGGCCGGACTGATGCTGCTTTCCATTGTTTTCGCGTCCGTTTGGCAGTGGTAGCCCGCTGGCAGACAAGCTCCGGGGCGAGGGACATGTCATCCCTCGCCCCGGATTTTGTTATGCCTTATCCTCCACCTGCGGAGCCAGGGGCATTTCAAACCAGAAGGTGCTGCCTTCTCCCACCGTGCTGTCCACGCCGTAGGCAAGCCGGTGGCGGTCCAGGATGCCCTTGACGATGTTCAGCCCCAGCCCGCTGCCCACGGCGGCGCGCTTGTGGGGCTTGCCGCCGCGATAGTAGCGGCTCCAGATGTAGGGCAGGTCCTCCGGAGCAATACCCTCGCCCGTGTCGCTGACGGAGATGCGCACCTTGCCCTCCGCCACGCGCTGGGAGATGATGACCCGCCTGTCCTCGCCGGTATAGGTCAGCGCGTTGTTGATGAGGTTATAGACCACCTGCTGGGCCTGCACCTCGTCCGCAATCACCCAGGCCTCACCTTCGGGTTCAAAAAGAATGTGGTAGCCGTCCTGCTCTGTCAATTTGGCATAGCGGGTGATGATGCCGCGCACCGTCTGCGTCAGGTCAAAGCGGCTCGGTTCGTCCCCGCCCGCGCTGCTGCGCGCCTTGCTCAATTCCAGCACAGCGTTGACCAGCGTGCTCAGGCGCTTGGTTTCGTCGATGATCACCTGCATGTTCTCCGGCGTATTCTCGCCCGGCAGATCGCGCATCACCTCGGCATATCCCTCAATCAGCGTCAGGGGAGTGCGCAGGTCATGGCTGATGTTGGCGATCAGCTCCTGCTGCATCTCCTCCACACGCCTCAGGTCGCGCGCGGTTTGCGTCAGCTGGGCGTTGAGCTGAGCGATTTCGCGGTAGCGCACATTCTGCACGGGGGTGTATTCTCCCCGGCTCAGGGCCCCCGCCGCCTGGGTGGCTTCTACCAGCGGCTGGGTGATGCGCCGCGACAGCACCAGCGAAATCAGGAAGGACAGCAGAATCAGAATCGCCGTGATCACATACAGCTCGTTACGGATGGTCTGGACCGTCGCGGTGACGGGCGTGACCATGGCGTTGAGGAATACGTAGGCCATCGTGCCGTCGGCCATCCTGGCGCGCTGGACGGTCACCATGCTGCGCGTTTCCCCATCGTCGCTGGGCGGGACACGGCCCAGAAACTTTTTTTCGTCGTACATCCGGTTGCGGAAGTTCTGCATCGGGAAGGTGGTCACCGTCACCTCGTCGTTGGCAAGGCTGCTTGCGATCTGCTGCAGGTCGCGCGGATTCATGTGGTGCACGATGCAGCCGGGGGAAATGTCCGCCGAGGCCATCTCCTCCATCCTTTCAGAGGTCACAAGAATGCAGACGTTGTTTTCCTCGGCAATGCGGTCCACGAGCGCGTCCAGGTTTTCATTGTTGATGTTCTGCACAATGCTCTCGGAGGAGGATTTTAGCATATCCGTCTTTTGCAGGCGGTAAAAGTCATCCAGCAGCACGATTTGAAACAGCCACAGCAGCATCAGCAGCAGCGCCGTGAAGACCAGAAAGTACAAAAAGATGCGGGTGCGTACGCCCATGGACTGTTTGAAGCACAAAAAGCGTCCCCATAGCGAGGAACGCCTGTCTGCCCTGAGCGCCTCATTCCTTTTCAAAGCGGTACCCCACCCCTCTGAGCGTGGTGATGTAGCGCGCATAGTCGCCCAGCTGCTTGCGCAGCAGCTTGATGTGCGTATCGAGCGTGCGGTCGTCGCCGAAGAAGTCATAGCCCCAGACCTCGCTGATCAGCCGGTCGCGCGTGAGGGCGATGCCGCGGTTGCGCACCATGAAAAACAGCAGGTCGTACTCCTTGGGTGACAGCTCTACCTCCGTCCCGTCGATGGTCACCTGGCGGGCGGTAAAATCCACAAGCATGTTTTCGACGGTCACGGTTTCATGGGCGTTTCCCGCGGCGCCAGGCGCCTGCGAGCGCCGCAGCACCGCGCCCACGCGCATCATCAGCTCGCGCGGGGAAAAGGGCTTGACCACATAATCGTCCACGCCCAGTTCAAAGCCGTGAATCCGGTCGTATTCCTCGCCTCTGGCGGAGAGGAAGATGATGGGAACGTCGCTGGTCTTGCGGATTTCCCGGGCGGCCGAAAAGCCGTCCAGCTCCGGCATCATGATGTCCATGATGATCAGATCATAGCCGCCCGCGCGGGCCATTTCCACGGCCTGCATCCCGTTTTCCGCCTCCGCCACCTCATAGCCGTCAAATACGGCGTACTTGGCGATCAGCTGTCGGATCATCTTTTCGTCGTCCACGACCAGCAGCTTCATCCCTCATCCCCCGTTTCATTCTTCCCGCCCGGAAGCCTCCGGCTGCGCGCCGTCCACGAGCGTGACCGTCAGGCTTTCTTCACCCTGGCTGCGCTCCAGCACCATTTCCAGCGCGGCGGACGGCTCCAGCTCCGCTCGCAGCAGGCCGAACTCCCCGGTAGAGGTGACCGGCACGCCGTTGGCGCTCACGATGCGGTCTCCCGACCTGACGCCCGCCGCATAGGCTTCGCTGGCCTGATCGACCGCAAGCACATATACGCCCAGCGTATTTACGTGATAGTGGGTGGCGGCATCCTGGTCCTCAATGTCAATCAGCACCATATCCAGCGCGCCTTCTCCAAGCACCGTCTGTCCGGGGGTGTTCACCCGGCTCTCCAACAGCGTCCAGAGGCCCAGCGCAATGGCGGCCGCCGCCAATGCCGCGGCCGCCGTCACAATCACGCGCTTTCCGTTCATCTTGCAACCTCCTCTGCTTTGGTGCATCGCGCCGTTATCAAGGTAAGCCATGCAGGTGAACGGTGCATGAACATGCGCTGAATGCTTGTCGAAAAGCTGCGTCAGTCCTCTTCCTGCGCCTCAAAGGGCAGGACGATGCGGTTGTTGTCCGCCTCCCAGAGCTTATCCAGGCGGTAGAACTCGCGTTCCTCCGTATGGAAGATGTGCACCAGCACCGAGCCGTAATCCAGCACCACCCAGCGGCCCTCCTGCTGCCCCTCCTTGCGCAGCGGATAGACGCCCGATTCGCCCAGCTTGTCCTCTACCTCGTCGGCCAGCGTCTTGACCTGCAAGGCGCTTCGACCGCTGGCGATGATCATGCAGTCTGTAATCACCGTCATATCGGACACATCCAGCGCGACGATGTCCTGCGCCTTTTTGTCGTAAAGGGCCGCGGCAATTTTGCGGATCATTTCGTTCATTCGTTTCGCTCCTTTATTAGATGATCGGATGGATCTGCTCCTGCCGGTTGGAGGCAAGGCGCTCCAGCCAGTCGGCCACGCGCTGCGTCGCCGGATGGGGCGTGGCCTTTTGCGAGCGCACATACGCCAGCGTGCTTTCCAGCGAATAGCGCATGGCGGCCACCAGGTCGCTTTGCGCCAGCTCGCGCACCTTTTCCAGCGCCGGATAGCTGCGGCGTGAGGGTTCGATTTTATCGGCCAGGTAGACGATCATATCCAGCGGAAGCATGCCCACCTTGCCGGTGGTGTGGCAGCGGATGGCGGAGAGCACGTTTGGGTCGTGCACGCCGAACTCCCGCTCGGCCACCACGGCGCCCACGGGGCCGTGAAGCAGGTTTTCGCTCTGAAGGGTTTCCCTGTCCAGCAGCAGGCGGCTTTCCCGCGCGATGCGCTGCTGCTGCGCAAGCGGCAGGCACTTGGCGCAGTCGTGCATCACGCCGGCCATGGCAGCCTGATCCACGCTCACGCCATGGCGGCGCGCAAGCTCCCGCGCCGTGGCGGCCACCAGCAAAGAATGTACAAGGCGCTTTTCCGTGAGCAGCTGCCTAAGGCGCGGATAGTATGCCGCCGCCCCGCGCGGGCTTTCCCGGCATCCGTACAGCCCCATGATGCGGATATATTCCAGCACCTGCGGCCTGACGCCGCGCGGCGTTTCGTCCCGCAGCAGGGCTTCGCGAATGGCCGTGGCCGATTCATCGTCCGGCGGCAGGGAGAGAAAGGCGAATTTCGCCCCTCGTTCCTCCAGCGCACGCACCTGGGGGTGCTGCGCCAGCCCCTCGCTTTCCCGGCTGCACACCAGGAATCGGCACATCGCAAACACCTTATCGGGCCTGCGCCAGCTGTGCAGGGCAAAGAGCGTATCCTCTCCGATGAGGTAGTACAGCTCCGCGCCCGGCATTTGTTTTTGCAGTTTGGTCAGGGTATCCACCGTATAGGTCACGCCTTCGCGCTCGATCTCCATGCGCGAGACGGAAAACCCCTGCATGCCGCTCACCGCGAGGCGGGTCATTTCGTATCTGTATTCCGCGTCCGCCAGCCCGTCGTGCTTGTGCGGCGGATTGCCGGCAGGCAGGAAAATCACACGATCCAGCTTCTGCTCCCGCTTTGCGCAGGCGGCAATTTCAATGTGCCTGTCATGGATGGGGTTGAAGCTCCCGCCCATGATGCCGATGCGCTCCTTTGGCACGGCTGCGCCTCCCTTCAGGGGGTTGTCCCCTACCTGCCTATTATACAGGAAAAACGCACCGCTGACCATACCAAAATCCCGACCGCCATAAGATGCGTCCCGGGAGGGCGAACGCCTGCTGGCTTCCACGCCAAAAAGCGGCGGGCGTAAACCCGTCCGCCGCATTCTGCTATGGGATTCCGCGCGTCACATCACGCCTTTTTGAAGGATGACGCAGCCAAAGGGCTTGGTTTCGCTCGTGCAGACGGTCACATAGGCCCTGCCCGCCTTTTCGTAAAACCTGGTGCGTTCGATTTCGCCAACGCAGCTCACGTCATAGCCGTTTTTGGCCACGACCTCCTTCACACCGTCCCAGACGGGCGAGCTCTCCACAATCATGCCGGAATCCGCGTCCGGAATCATGTACTGGATGGGCTGCTTCTCAAAATCCACATCCAGGGGTACCAGCTTGAGAATGGCATCCAGCATCTGCGCCACGCCGCAGCCCTTGGCCTGGATGCTTACGGCATTGGGCGCCTTGGTGATGGGCGGATAGAAATGATCCACAATGGCGATCAGGTCGCCATGGCCGGTGTCTGCCAGCGCCTTGAGAAGATCGGAACCGATGATGTCAGGGATGCCTCGCAACATAGAACCCATGCCTCCTTGCTTTATAATGGACGGAAAACCGCTGGGGTTTCCGGATTGATCCGTTTTACTCGCTGTCCTTGAGGAGCTTGATGATCCGGCTCGTACCCAGACGGCTGGCTCCCAGCGCCACAAAGCGCTCCGCGTCCTCCAGGGTGGAAATGCCGCCCGCCGCCTTGATTTTTACGCCCGGCCCCACATGTTTGGCAAAGAGCTCGATATCAGCAAAGGTCGCGCCTGCGGTGGAAAAGCCGGTGGACGTCTTGATGAAATCGGCCCCGGTATCGGTGACTACCTTGCACATGGCGATTTTTTCCTCGTCGGTCAGCAGGCAGGTTTCGATGATGACCTTGAGCACCCTGTCGCCCACCGCCGCTTTCAGGCGGCGGATCTCATCGGCCACATACGAAAGGTCGCCGGCCTTGAGCATGCCGATGTTGATGACCATGTCGATCTCCTCCGCGCCGTTTGCAAGGGCCTCGCGGGTTTCGAACTCCTTGGCCGCGGAGGTCATGTTGCCGTTGGGAAAGCCCACCACGGTGCAGATGGTCATTCTGCCCTGCACGTATTGATGCGCCTTGGCCACATAGCAGGGCGGGATGCACACAGACGCCGTGCCGTAGGCGATGGCCTCGTCGCAGAGCTTCTGAATCTCCGCCCAGGTCGCTGTCTGCTTGAGCAGCGTATGGTCCACCATGGAGCACAGTTCCTTTGGATTCATCGATGTATCCTCCTCTGTCAGCCTGAGCGGGCGGCCGGATGCCTGCCCCGCATGCGCAAAAACCGCTCTGTGCCGTTTTATCCCGGTCAGGTCTTGTCTTGGTATAAGTATACAAAAGCGGTCCGAACCCGTCAATACAAAAGTTGCGCCGTCTCCGGACGTGCCCCGGGAATTTGCAGCCGTCGCCGGATTTCCATCCGGTTGTTAAAAAAGATAGAATAGGGAATACTTTCCTGAAGGGGAGGGAGGCGCATGCAGAAGTATAAGCCCAGAACGCCCCTGGCGAGCGTATCGGACCGAGTGCTGCGGGTGATGATCACCTGCGGTCTGGGGATCGGGTGGTTTGTGTACCTGTGGGGAATGCGCCTGACCGCGCTGACGGCGGGCGTCGCGTTCGGGGGGTTGCTGTGGCTGTGCGCACGGCAGTTTGGCAAAAAGAGCATGCTCCGGCGCGAAAAGCAGATGCGCCGCATTATCGGCGGCGAGCTGGCGCTGGGGCGGCTGCTTCTGATGCCGCCTCGGCACGCGGCGTTTCAGGCGGCGCTGTGGATTGCGCCGCGCGTGCCGGTGCAGATGCAGCGCGCGCTGGAGTGGGGCGTGACCGGCATGCTCGAGGACAGGCCGGTGCTGGTGCGCCTCATCGCCCAGCACGAAAGCGTGCCGGTTACGGTGCAGCAGGTGGTGGAAGCGGCGCGGGAGATGCGCGCGGCGGAGGCGAAAAGCCTGATTCTGTGCCTGACCGCTCCCGCGACACGCGAGGCGCTGGCCTACGCCTCCGGGTTCGATCCGCCCATCCGCGTGATCGAACGGCAGGAGATGATCGACCTGGCGGGCCTGTGCAGCCCCGCGACCGATGAGGATCTGAGCCGCCTGGGGCGTAAAAAAAAGGCCCGCCCCCGTCCGAAGGACTGGGCGGACCTGGTGCTGGCGCCTTCCCGCGCAAGGCGTTATTTCTGGTACGGCATGGGCATGAGCGCGCTGGCATTGCTTACGGGGCAGCGCTTCTACCCCATTCCGGCGGCAATATGCCTTCTGCTGTTTGCCGCCTGCAAGCTGCGTTCCCTGCGGGCGGCCCATCGGGGATGATGCGCGCTATTTCCGCGCGCACGCGTTGGCCAAAGCGATCCACGCCTCCACGCTCAAGGCCTCGCCGCGCACGGTTTCCGAAAGCCCGAGCAAGCTGAGCGCACCGCGCAGGGTTTCGCCCTCCACCACGCCCTTGAGGGCGTTGGTGAGCGTTTTGCGGCGCAGGGAAAAGCCCGCGCGTACCATGCGCCACAAAAGCGCCTCGTCCGCGACGGGGGCGGGAGGCTGCGCGCGCCAGTCCATGCGCACAAAGGCGCTGTCCACCTTGGGGGGCGGGGTGAAGCGCTCCGCCGGCACCACCTGCATAAGCTGCGGAACCGTCAGGTACTGGCAGCGCACGCTGGTCAGGCTGTAAGCGGGCGTGGAGGGCGCGGCAAGCAGCTTGTACGCGACCTCCTTTTGCACCATGACGGAGATCTGCCGGATGGGCAGGCCGCTTTCCCAGAGCAGGTCCAGAATGGGGGTGGTGATGTTGTAGGGAATGTTGGCGATCACGAAGAACCCTTCGCCCAGCGGCCGGCAGATTTCGGCGAGGTCCAGCCGGCGCACGTCGCCCTCGACGATGGTCAGATTGTCAAAGGCATCCGTGGCCGCGCGCAGGAAGGGCAGCACGTCGCGGTCCACCTCCACGGCCACCACGCGGCCCGCCGCCCCGCACAGGCACCGGGTCAGCGTGCCCGCGCCGGGGCCGATCTCCAGCACCCCATCCGCCGGACCCACGCCCGTAGCCTCCACCAGCGAGCCCAGCAGCGCCTCGTCATAGAGGAAGTGCTGCCCCAGGTCATGCTTGTAGGTTATGCCCTCCGCTGCGCGGCGGCGCGCTTGCTGATAGGATTTCTTCACGGTTTCTCCCCTTCGTCGATTTGCACCAGATCGCGGCCAAACGCCTCGATCAGCGTGCGCTGCGCCTCGTCGCGCACGCTCTCCATGCGCTTTTCCGCCGCGTCCTGCTCAAGTACCGCTTCAAAGGTCAGCGGCGTGCCCGCCGCGTCGCTCAGCGCCTTGGCGATGCGGTCCCGCCGCACCTGCTGGTTGAGGCGCACATAGCTGAACTCCTTCTTGCTGGCGGGAATGAGCACCTGATAGACCGCGCCCCTGGCCCCGATGAAGCGCTCCTTGCGAAGCAGGCCGTAGATCGGCGGCTCGTTCTTGGCCAGATCCTGCAGGGCCTTGTCCCAAATGGCCTTCGCGTCCCCAGAAACGGGCGCGGCCTTGGGGGCCGGAGCAGCCTTGGCGGCGGGCTTGGGCGCAGGGGCTTCGGCCTTTGCCGGCGCGTCTGCGCCGGGCGCAGGCGCAGCAGCCGGAGCTGCGGCGGCCGGGACCAGCTTTCCGCTCTCAATATCTCCTTCCAGCCGCGCCAGCCTGGCCTCCAGCTCCTCCACGCGCTCCGCGAGCGCCGCGGCATCCTCGCCGGACGCGGGCTCGCAGGCGTGCAGCGCGGCGCTCTCCAGCCCGATGCGGGGCGTGGAGGCGAAGCGCAGCTCACCCTCCGCGCGCATGAACAGATCCAGCATGCGCAACAGCCGTCCCTGCGAAACGCCTTCCGCCTGCGCGCGGTAGCGCGCCTCGTCCTCCTCGGTCACGTCGAGGATGGAGGCGGCGTCCTGTCTCACGGCCTTGACGGTGAGCAGCGCCCGGCAGTGCGCGCTCATCTCGCGCAGAAAAGCCTGCGGTTCGCGGCCCGAACGCATCAGCTCGTCGATCTTTTGCATTACGCCCCCCTCGTCCCGGCTGGAAAGGAGGTCGAAAAAGCCAAAGAGAAATTCCCGGTCGCTCGCGCCCAACAGCTCGCGCGTGAGGGCGGCGGTGACCTTCCCGTCCTCCGCGCCCGCCACGCACATGTCCAGAATGCTGAATGCGTCGCGCATGGCGCCTTCCGCGGCGCGCGCCACCATGCGCAGGGCCTCTTCCTCGGCTTCCATGCCCAGGTCGTCCAGCGCTTCGTGCATGCGGTCGACCATCAGCGGGGACGGGATGCGTCCGAAATCATAGCGCTGCACGCGGGAGAGAATGGTGGCGGGCAGCTTCTGCGGCTCGGTGGTGGCCAGGATGAACACCACATGCGCGGGCGGCTCCTCCAGCGTCTTGAGCAGCGCGTTGAAGGCGGCGGTGGAGAGCATGTGGACCTCGTCGATGATATACACCTTGTAGCGGCCCAGCTGCGCGGGATAGCGCACCTGCTCCAGCAGCTCGCGGATGTTGTCGACGCTGTTGTTGCTGGCCGCGTCCAGCTCGAGCACATCCATGGTGGTTTCACTCATGATGGCGCGGCAGGCCTCGCACTGGCCGCAGGGATCGCCGTGATTCGGGTTCTGGCAGTTGATGGCGCGGCTCATGAGCTTTGCCATGGTGGTTTTGCCCGTGCCCCGGCAGCCGCAGAACAGATAGGCGTGCGCGATGCGCCCGTCCTCGATCTGCCGCCGGAGGGTCCTGACCGTCGCCGTCTGTCCCAGCACCTGCTCAAAGGTCTGGGGCCGCCATTTGCGGTACAATGCCTGATACGCCATATGATACCTTCCCCCAAAAACAAGATGGCACCAGTTCCATCTCACCTATCATAGCGTTTTCGCGCGGTCAGGTCAAGGAAAAAGCAGGAGTCCGGGCGGCGAATCCCGTATATTACATCATGATTCCGGATTTTACGAAAGATGAGAGGAGGAGGAAGCATGACCATCCGCGAGCGTCAGGAACGGGACGAAGAGGCCCGCCTGTCCCCTTACGCCGCGCTGTCCTCCCGAAGCGTCGGGCGGGCCCATCCCATCTCCGGCTGCGACCTGCGCACCTGCTACCAGCGCGACCGCGACCGCATCATCCACTGCAAGAGCTTCCGCCGGCTGAAATACAAGACGCAGGTATTTCTCACCCCCATGGGCGACCATTACCGCACCCGCCTGACCCACACGCTGGAGGTCTCCCAGGTGGCGCGCACGCTGGCGCGCAGCCTGCGCCTCAACGAGGACCTGACCGAAGCCGCCGCCCTGGGGCATGATCTGGGGCACACGCCCTTCGGCCACATCGGGGAAAGCACGCTCAACCGCCTGCTGCCCGGCGGCTTCCGCCACAACGAGCAGAGCCTGCGTGTGGCCGAACGCCTGGAAAACGACGGTCAGGGGCTCAACCTGTGCCGGGAAACGCTGGACGGCATCCTCAACCATTCCGGTCCGAATGAGCCGGCAACGCTTGAGGGCTGGTGCGTGCGCCGCGCCGACCGCATCGCCTATATCAACCACGACATTGACGACGCCATCCGCGGCGGCATCCTCAAGCCCTTCGAGCTGCCGCGCCGGTGTCTGAGCGTGCTGGGCGAGACGCACGGCGAGCGCATCGACACCATGATCCGAGACATCGTGGCCACATCGACGGACCAGCCCTTCGTCAGGATGTCCGAGGAGGTACGTGAGGCCAGCGACGAGCTGCGCGAATTTCTGTTTGAATACGTGTATCACGACGACTGGCGCAAAAAGGAGGAGGCCCGCTGCGACTACATCCTCGCCGCGCTCTATGAGCACTTTCTGGCGCACCCGGAACAGCTGCCCGCCGAATACCTGGAGATCAACTTCACCGAGGGCGCCGAGCGCGCCGTGTGCGACTTCATCGCCTGCATGACGGACCGCTACGCCATCGACCAGTTTTCGGAAATTTTCGTCCCCGGCGCCTTTGCCCGCCGGTAACGTGTCAAGGTCAGGAATTGTCGGAAATTGTTGAACGTTTGGCAGGAATCTCACCCGTGGCGGCGAATGAATAGGAGTGGGTGAAGCAAGGAATGGCCGGAAGGTACCCCCCGCAATGGTTGGACGAGCTCAGGGCGCGCGCCGACATCGTCAAGGTGATCGGCTCGTATGTGACGCTGAAGAAGAACGGGCATAGATATGTTGGTCTGTGCCCGTTTCACAACGAAACGGCGCCCTCCTTTTCCGTGGACGAGCAAAAGCAGGTGTATCACTGCTTCGGCTGCAAGGCCGGAGGCAGCGTCATTCAGTTCGTCATGGACATTGAGCGCCTGTCCTTTCCGGAGGCGGTGGCCTTTCTGGCGGACCAGCTGCACATGCCCCTGCCCGAGATGCAAAACGATCCGGCCTATGAAAAGCGCCGCACGCTCAAGGAGCGCATCTACCTGGCCAACCGCACGGCGGCGCGGATGTATCACCAGCTTCTCTGGCAGCCGGAGGGAGCCGGCATTCTTCATTACCTCCAGCAGCGCGGGCTGTCGGACGCGGTAATCCGCCGTTTCGGCATCGGCGCGGCTCCTCCCTCGGCGCAGGTTGGCCGGATGCTGATGGAGGAGGGCTTCACCGAGGAGGAGCTTGTCCAGGCCGGGCTCATGCTCCGGCGGGAGGGACGCGCCTTCGACATGTTCCGAAACCGCGCGATGTTTCCCATCATCGACACCTATGGCAACGTCCTGGGCTTCGGCGGACGCGCCATGGGCGACGCGATGCCCAAGTACCTCAACACCTCCGATACGCCGGCCTTCAACAAGCGCTACACCGTGTTCGCCGCCAACCTGCTCCGCAAGGCCAGGGGCCTTGACAGGGTCATTCTGGTGGAGGGGTACATGGATGTGGTGGCTCTCTCCCAGTTCGGGGTGGAGGGCGTGGCGGCTACGCTGGGCACGGCGCTGACCCCCGAGCAGGCGAGGCTCCTGCATCGCTTTGCCCCGGAGGTGCATATCGCCTATGACGGCGACCGTGCGGGCCAGAAGGCCATCCTGCGCGGGCTGGAAGTGCTCGAGGGCGAAAACGTGCCCGTGCGGGTGCTGGATTTCCCCGGCGGGCTGGACCCGGACGAGTTCGTCCGTCAGAAGGGGCTGGAAGCCTTCCAGGCGCTCAAGCCCATATCGGCCGTAACCTACCGCATGCGCAGGGAAAAGGAGAAGCACGACGTAAGCACCGAGGAAGGCCGCATCGAATACGCCAAGGCCTGCGCCGCCATTTTGCGCGGCGTGAAGGAGCCGGTGGAGCTGGAGAATCACCTGCGGCACCTTTCGGTGGAAACCGGCTTTTCCAAGGAAGTGCTGATGCAGCAGGTGGGCGCCGCACCGCCGCCGAAGGTGGTTCTGGCGCCAAAGCGCGAGGGCTTTCGCCAGAAGGCGCGGGAGGCCTCGCAGGTGGACTGGACCGCCCGCACGCTGCTGGCGGTGCTGGCCACCGGACGATTGCCAAAAGACAGCGTAACGCCGGAGGAATTTGAGGACCCGTTGCTGCGTTCTTTATGCGAGGGGTTGCTTGCGGGCGAAAGCGCCGCGTCGCTGATGGAGCGTCAGACCGACGACCAGGGCCGCGCCGCCGTGGGCGACATCCTCAGCCTCAACACCGACCTGGACGACGACGGCCTGATGCGCATGGCGCAGGATTGCCTGAAAAAAATGCGCAAGCAGCGTCTGGAAAAGGCGCTGGACCTGATACAGCAGCGTCTGCCCGCTTTGACCGGCGAGGAGCGCGAGCGCGAAACGCAGCGCGCCTTCGCCCTTACGCAACAGCTGCTCGACCTGAAATGATCCCCCCCCCGCGCACGATTGAAGGAGTGATGAAGTTGAGTCAGAATCAGTCGCCTGAAGCGATCAAAGTGAAGCTCAACGAACTATACGAGGACGCCAAGACCAAGGGCACCGTCACCCGCGACGAGGTCGCCAACCAGCTCATGGAGATGGAGATCGACGCCGACCAGATGAACAAAATCTACGAAACGCTCGAAAGCATGGGCGTTGACGTGGTGGCGGAGTTCGATCCCGTTCCTCCCGAAGAGCTGATCGAGCCGGAGCAGATTGACCTGAGCGTGCCGGAGGGCATCAGCATCGACGACCCCGTGCGCATGTACCTCAAGGAAATCGGCAAGGTGCCCCTTTTAACGGCCGAGGAGGAAATCGACATCGCTCAGCGCATGGAACAGGGCGACGAGGAGGCCAAGCAGAAGCTGACCGAGGCCAACCTGCGCCTGGTGGTGTCCATCGCCAAGCGCTATGTGGGCCGCGGAATGCTGTTTCTGGACCTGATTCAGGAGGGTAACCTGGGCCTGATCAAGGCGGTGGACAAGTTTGACTACCGCAAGGGATACAAGTTCTCCACCTATGCTACCTGGTGGATCCGGCAGGCCATCACCCGCGCCATCGCGGATCAGGCCCGCACCATCCGCATTCCCGTGCACATGGTAGAAACCATCAACAAGCTCATCCGCGTTTCACGCCAGCTTTTGCAGGAATACGGCCGCGAGCCCACGCCCGACGAGATCGCCAAGGTGATGAACATCAGCGAAAGCAAGGTGCGCGAGATCATCAAGATCGCGCAGGAGCCCGTCTCGCTGGAAACCCCCATCGGCGAGGAGGAGGACAGCCATCTGGGCGACTTCATCCCCGACGACGACGCGCCCGCGCCCGCCGAAGCCGCCAGCTTCACCTTGATGAAGGAGCAGCTTCTGGACGTGCTGGATACCCTGACCCCCCGCGAGGAAAAAGTGCTTCGCCTGCGCTTCGGCCTGGATGACGGCCACCAGCGCACGCTGGAGGAAGTCGGCCGCGAGTTCAAGGTGACTCGCGAGCGCATTCGCCAGATTGAAGCCAAAGCGCTGCGCAAGCTGCGCCATCCCAGCCGCTCCAAAAAGCTCAAGGATTACCTTGACTGACGGGACTCATCGCCGCGCGCCCATATTGGACGGGCGGCTTTCCGCCGCCATGGCGCTTGCGGAGGGCACGCGGGTATTTGCCGATATCGGCGCGGACCACGGGCGTCTGAGCGCGGTGCTGCTGCTACGCGGCGCGCGGCGCGCGCTGGTGGCCGACGTGAGCGCGGCGGCGCTGGAAAAGGCGCGCGGGCGGCTTTGCGCCCTGGGGCTGGACAGCCGCGTCACCCTCGCCGTGGCCGACGGGCTCGCGGCGCTGGACGCGTTCGATCAGGTCCCCGATACCGTGTTTGTGCTGGGCATGGGCGGGGAAACCATCCGCGGTATATTGCAACGGGGATATGCGCGCCTTCGGGGCGCTGCGCTGATTCTGGGCGCTCAGACCGATTTGCCCATGGTGCGCCGCACGGTCTGCGAGGTAGGCTACCGCATCCGCCGCGAGGTGATCGGCTCGGCGGGCGGACGTGATTATGTGCTGATGCGCTGCACGCCCGCTCTGGCGGGCGAAGGATTCTATACGGAGCGCGAATGCGTGCTGGGACCCGGTCTCATGCGTGAATCCGCCCCGGAATGGCGGCGCGTGCTGGAGCGGCGCGAGCGGCTCTTGGAGCAGGAGATCGCGGCCATGGAGCGGGCCGGTCTGGAAAAGGACAAAGCGCGTCTGGCCATGAACAGGCGTGAGCTTGGGTATGTAACCGGGCAGCTTCGCCTGATGCGAAGGCCCGGAGCGGAAGGGGGCGATGCGCCGTGAAGGTAAGGGATGTGCTGAGCTGGCTGGACGGGCTGGCGCCGTTTGACAGCGCGGAGGATTTTGACAACGTGGGCTTGCTTCTGGGCGACGCTGAGACGTCCGTCAGCGGCGTGACGTTCTGCATGGACGTGACCGAAGCGCTGGTGGATGAGGCGCTTAAGCACGGAGACAGGCTGATCGTGGCCCACCATCCGTTCATTTTTCACGCGCTCAAGCGCATAAACTATAATGACCCCCAGGGGCGCACGCTTTTGAAGCTGACCGCGAACCGCATCTGTGTCATCGCCGCGCATACCAACTGGGACAAGGCCCCCGGCGGCGTCAGCGACAGCCTGGCCCGGGCGCTGGGACTTTTGGACGTATCCGCCCCGGACGACTTTCTCAGGCTGGGTTCGCTGCCCGCGCCGCTTTCTGCTGCGGAGCTGGACGCGCTGATTCGCCAGTCCCTGCACATCGACGCGCGCTGCTATCCCGCCTCCGACGCGCCCATTGCGCGCGTGGCCGTGGCGGGCGGCGCCTACGGCGAGGGCTACGCCCTGGCCGCTTCAAGCGGCGCGCAGGCCTTTGTGGTGGGCGAGGTGCGGCATCACGAGCTGCTGGACGCCTGCGCCCGCGGCCTGACCGTCTATGACGCGGGGCACTTTCCCACCGAGCTGCCCGGCGTGATGTCCCTGTATGAACGCTTTCTCGCGGATGCGACCCGCGCCGGCTGGTCGGTCAAGGCGCATCTGTATTTTCAGCCCCCCTACGCGGGCGCGCTTCTGGCCCTCTGAGGGCATCCCCTACGAACCACAAGGAGGTACGCATGGAACAGACTGAATTGCTGTGGCAGTATCAGCAGGCCGATATGGCCGCCGACGCTTTTGAGACGGAAATCAAGCGAAATCCCAATCGCCTGCAGCTGAAGAAAAACCGTGAGTTCTTGGTGGAACAGCAAAATGCCGTCAAGCGCATGGAGCAGGAAGTCGCCGAAATGGTGGACCGTGTGGACGTGATCAAGGTGGCCATCTCCCGCATGGAGGAGCAGCTTTCCGCCCTGCAAAAGCGCATGGAGGCCACCCCGCCCGCGGACCTCAGGCAGGCTCAGGAAATGAGCCGCGACGCGCAGAAGCTGCTCTCCGACCTCATCGACTATGAGCAGGAGATGAAGCGCATCCAGAAGGACGCGGCCGACCGCGACCGCATGGAAAAGGAGATCCGCGTCAAATATGCCAAGGTCAAGGCCGAGTACGACAAGCAGAAGGTGGCCTACGAGGCCGAGTACAAGGAGCAGATGCGCCAGCTGGAGGAAAAGCGCGCCCAGGTTCAGGCCAGGGCCAAGGACATCGACCCCGCTTTGCTTGAAAAGTACAATGTAATCAAAAAGCATTGCATCCCCCCGGTCGCGCGCCTCTACGGCGATCAGTGCGGCGGCTGCAACATGAGCCTGCCGCAGGTTACGCTGCGCAAATTCAAAAACGACGCCAAGTACATTGAGTGTGAAAACTGCGGCCGTCTGATTATTCAGTAACTTTCGCGCGCTTTCGGGGCCGCCGGGGAACCGGCGGCCCCGGCGCGCTTTTCTTTTATGAGAGGAGTGGCAGCCATGAACATGGTGGAAATCATCGAAAAAAAGAAGTTGGCGCAGGCGCTGACCCGCGAGGAAATCGAATGGTTTGTGCAGGGGGCGGCAAACGGCAGCATCCCTGATTATCAGCTGGCCGCCCTGCTGATGGCCATCCGTCTCAATGGCATGAACCGCGAGGAAACGGTGCAGCTCACCCTTGCCATGGCCCATTCAGGCGATATCTGCGACCTGTCCGCCCTGCCGGGTATCCCGGTAGACAAGCATTCCACCGGCGGTGTGGGTGATACCACGACGCTCATTCTGGCCCCGCTGGTCGCCGCATGCGGCGTGCCCGTGGCCAAGATGAGCGGGCGCGGCCTGGGCCACACCGGCGGCACGCTGGATAAGCTGGAAAGCATCCCCGGCCTTCGCGTGGACCTGAGCGAAGAAGCGTTTCTCAGGCAGGTACGCGATATCGGCGTAGCGGTCATCGGCCAGACCAAAAACCTGGCCCCCGCCGACAAAACCCTCTATGCCCTGCGCGACGTGACCGCCACGGTGGACAGCCTGCCGCTGATCGCATCCAGCATCGTCAGCAAAAAGCTGGCCAGCGGCGCACAGGGCGTGGTGCTGGACGTCAAGACCGGCGCGGGCGCGCTGATGCACACCACGGAAGCGAGCATCGAACTGGCGCAGACCATGGTGCGCATCGGCTGCGATGCGGGCCGGCGCATGATGGCGCTGGTCACGGACATGGGCGAGCCGCTGGGCAGCCATGTGGGCAACGCGCTGGAGGTCAAGGAGGCCATCGACGCGCTTTCGGGCCGCGTACAGGGGCCGCTTCTGGAGGTTTCACTGGAGCTGGGCGCGCGCATGCTGATGCT
This sequence comes from uncultured Eubacteriales bacterium, assembly GCA_944349545.1. GTDB lineage: Bacteria > Bacillota > Clostridia > Christensenellales > Aristaeellaceae > Limiplasma. The sequence continues at coordinate 1,275 of CALVNG010000020.1, read as the reverse complement.
CGCGGACGCGGCCACAAATGTGGCAGATGCCAAACAAAAGCTCATGGACGCGCTGGAGAGCGGGCGCGGGCTGGACCGTCTGCGCGCCATGATCGCAGCGCAGGGCGGCGATCCCGCCTGCTGCGACGACGTGACCCGGCTGCCGCAGGCCCCCGTGGTGCGCGACGTCCCCGCCGCCACATCCGGCTACGTGCAGCAGATGGACACGGTGGGCCTTGGCAGCGCAGCGCAGGCCATGGGCGCGGGCCGACGGGTCAAGACCGACGTGATCGACCCAGCCGTGGGTTTTGTGATGCGCTGCCGTATCGGGGATCGGATAGCGGCAGGCGAGGCGCTGGCGACCGTGCATGCCCGCGACGAAGCCACGGCGCAGGCGGCTGGCGAGGCCATCCGCCGCTGCGTCGCCGTCGGTGTGCAAAAGGCTGCGCCCTGCAAGCTGATACACGCCATCGTGACCCATGACGGCGTAGAGCGGCTATAGGAAGCGGCAAATAAAGGTTGAGTCCGTCCCGGTTTGGGCGTATAATGGGCGTGTCCCGCTTCGGGGCACGCCTTTTTTGGCCGCGCGGGCGGCCGAATGCCATAAGGAGGGATTCCATGTCCTTTTCCGTCAACGATCCGTTTCTCTATCTTCTTTCCGCAATCATCGTGGTATTCGTTGTGGCGCAATCGGTCTTTTTCCTGGTCAAGGCCAACCGCCGCGCGCAGCAGATGGGCATTGCCGCCGCAACCGTGCGCAAGACCATCTTCTCCAGCGCGCTGTTCTCCATCGCGCCGGCCATTTCCATTCTGGTGGGCGTGATCACGCTGAGCAACTTCATCGGCCTGCCGTTCCCATGGCTCAGGCTGAGCGTGCTGGGCGCGGTCACCTATGAGCTGCCCGCAGCTACCATCGCAGCCGGTACCATGGGCGCGTCCGTCAAGGAGACCATCACCGATCCGCAGGTGTTTGCCGCCATCGCCTGGACGATGACGCTGGGCATCATCTCCGGCATCGTGCTGGTGCTCTTCGGCCTCAAGCGCATCCGCCGGGGCATGCGCTCCATCACCGGCAAGGACAAGCGCTGGGGCGAAATCGTGATGGACAGCCTGTTTCTGGGCATGGTGAGCGCCTTTGTGGGCATGCTGTTTGCCGATATCCGGTCGGGGCTTCCGGGGTTCATTCCCATCGCGGTGGCGCTGGTGTCGGCGCTGATGATGGCCATCTGCGGCGTGCTCATCAAGGTGTGCAAGATGACCTGGCTGGAACAGTACGCGCTGCCGCTGTGCATGCTC
>CALVNG010000019.1 GCA_944349545.1 uncultured Eubacteriales bacterium | reverse complement strand
CGGGCCGATTCAAAGGAGGAAGGTTCCATGAACAATCGCACCCATATGTGCGGCGAGGTAACCGCCGAGGCGGCGGGACAATCCGTCATTCTCAAGGGCTGGGTGCAGCGCGCGCGCAACCTGGGCGGCATCGTGTTCGTCTGGCTGCGCGACCGCACGGGCATCGTGCAGGTGGTCTTTGACGGCAACGACATCTCCAAGGAGCTGCTGGAGCTGGCAGAGTCCCTGCGCAGCGAATACGTGATCGAGGTGCACGGCCAGGCCCGCATGCGCGCGCCCGAAGCCGTGAACAAGAAGCTAAAAACCGGCGAGGTGGAGGTCATGGCCCAGTCCGCCGTCATCCTCAACCCCAGCAAAACGCCTCCTATTTATATTGAGGACGATACCAAGGAGCAGGAAAGCCTGCGCCTCAAATACCGCTACCTGGACCTGCGCCGTCCCAGCATGCAGAACATGCTGCTCTTTCGTCATAAGGTGATCAAGCTCCTGCGCGATTACATGGATGAGCAGGGCTTTATCGAGGTGGAAACGCCGATCTTGAGCAAATCCACTCCCGAAGGCGCGCGCGACTATCTGGTCCCCGCCCGCGTCAAGCCCGGTACCTTCTATGCCCTGCCGCAGAGCCCGCAGATCTACAAGCAGCTGTTGATGCTGGCCGGGCTGGACAAGTATTATCAGGTGGCACGCTGCTTCCGCGACGAGGATGGCCGCGCCGACCGCCAGCCCGAATTTACGCAGTTTGACATGGAAATGAGCTTCATCGACCCGGAGGATATCCAGACCGTGGTCGAGGGGGCGTATGCGCATGTGTTCAAAACGCTGATGAACATTGAGCTGCCCCTGCCCCTTCAGCGCATCACCTGGCGCGACGCCATGGCGCGCTATGGTAGCGACAAGCCTGACACCCGCTTCGGCATGGAGATTCAGGACGTGGGCGAGGTGGTCGCAGGCTGCGGCTTCAAGGTCTTTGAGGAGGCGCTGGCCGCCGGAAACACCGTATGCGCCATCTGCGCCGAAGGCGCGGGCCGCATGAGCCGCAAGGAGCTGGATGCGCTGGGCGAATTTGTCAAGACCTATCACGTCAGGGGACTTGCCTGGGCTGTGGTGAACGAGGACGGAACCCTGCGTTCCAGCTTTGCCAAGGCCATGCAGGGCGACAGCATCCAGCGCCTGCTGGATGCCGTTTCCGCCAGGCCCGGCGACGCGGTGTTCGTCATCGCGGACAAGAAGTACGTGGCGCTCACCGCCATGGGTCAGCTGCGCCTGCGTCTGGGCAAGCAGCTGAACCTCATTGACAACAAGCGCTACGACCTGCTGTGGGTGACGGAGTTCCCGCTGCTTGAGTGGAGCGACGAGGAGAACCGCTTCCTGGCCATGCATCACCCCTTCACCAATGTGATGGAGGAGGACATCCCCCTCATGGACACCGATCCTGGCGCGGTGCGCGCCAAGGCCTATGATCTGGTCATCAACGGCGTTGAGATGGGCAGCGGTTCCATCCGTATCCACCAGAGCGATGTTCAGGAGAAGATGTTTAGCCTCCTGGGCTTCACCAGGGAGGAGGCATGGGAGCAGTTCGGCTTCCTGCTGGGCGCCTTCCAGTACGGCACGCCGCCGCACGGCGGCTTCGCGTTTGGCATCGACCGTATGGTGATGATCCTCAGCGGCGCGGACAGCCTGCGCGACGTGCTGGCCTTCCCCAAGATCCAAAACGGCGCGTGCCCCATGATGGATACGCCCTCCGCCGTTCAGCCCGAGCAGCTTGAGCAGCTGAAGATTCGCTGCGTGGAATAACAAAATCCTGCGCTTTGATTGTCAAGCACCGCTGAATCTGTTATACTAAGACATGCAACGGGCTGATGGGCTGCGCGGGCCCAATCCATAGGAGGTGTGGAATATGGCCACCAAAAAGGATAATCTGCCTTTGACCCTGGATCAGGATAATGATTCCACGGGAACGATCACATATGCCAATGAAGTCATCGCCATCATCGCGGGCGTGGCGGCCAACGAGGTGGAGGGGGTCGCCGGCATGTGTTCCGGCGGCGGCATCACCGATGTGTTTGGTCGCAACAAAAACATTACCCGCGGCGTGAAGGTGGAGCTGGGCACCGAGGAAGCCGCCGTCGATATCTACCTGATCATCGAATACGGCACCCCCATCCAGACCGCCGCCTCCAACGTGCAGGAGAATGTGCGCAAGGCCATCGAGTCCATGACCGGGCTGCATGTGGTGCGCGTGGACGTGCATGTGCAGGGCGTCAGCTTCGAAAAGGAGCAGAAGGAAACGCTGGAGGGCCTCCAGTCCCTCAAGGGCATCGAGGATAGCGCGGCAAGTCCCGAAAAACCGGCCGAGCCGAAAGAACCGCCCAAGGCGGTGCATGTGGAATTTGAGGGGGAACCCACCCCTGCCGAAATGCATGCGTCTGATCCCGAGGAGAATATCCAGGCGGAGCAGCCCCCGGAAGAATAATTGCTGGCAATACCTGCTCACTGTTTGGCGCACGCTAGGCCGGAGCAGGCATTGCTTTTAGGCGTTGTTCTGACGGAAGGGAGGGAAAAAGATGAAAATGACCGTATGGGACAGAATCTGGTCGGCGCTTTCCGGCGTTCTGATCATCCTTGCGGCGCTTTGGCTGCTGGGACTGGTTCTGGTTGCGCAGCCCACGTGGCTGGAAGAAGCGTGGATGAGCGCTCCCTTGACCTGGTGGCAGCGCGCGGTGATGATCGTGGGGGCGCTGGCGCTGATGGCGCTGGGACTGCACGACATTTTGCTCCTGTTCCGCCGCGGGCGCGAGAAGGGCTTCATCATCCAGCATTCGGAATACGGAGACATGAGTATCTCCATGAAGGCGCTGGAGAGCATGGTGCAAAAATGCGTGGCCTCGCATCAGGAGCTGAAGGTCAATGCCACGCGAATCCAGCATGCCCGCGAGGGGATCGTCGTGGACATCAAGATTACGCTGCTCAGCGGGGTCAACATTCCCCTGACGGTCAATGCACTGCAAAAGCAGATCAAGCAATACATCACCTCCTGCAGCGGCGTGGATGTGCACAAGGTCCGCGTGATGGTGGAAACCGACGGGCACGCTGCGTTCGAAACGGATGCGCAGCCGGCCTCCGGCGCGCCCGATTCCCCGGCGCCGCCGGCGGACAGCGTCGATGAGCCGATTTTCCGGCATGTGGAAGATGCGGCCAGCTATGCCGTTTCCGCCGGGGAGACACCGGAAAGCAGCCTGGAAGAGGCGGTGGAGCAGGAACCGGAGACACCGGCCGAAAACCCTGAGGAGGACGAATCCGCGCCGGATACGCCTGCGCGGCGGGATACAGCAGCCGTGGAAAGCGTTGAAGGGGAGGAGAATGCATAATGGAAACCGGAGAAAAAAAGAGCGCGTTCCGCGTGGGAACGCCGCTGTGCGGACTGGTCTGCGGCATCGTGGGCGCGGTGATCGCGCTGGCGTTGCTTTTGCTGGGTTTCTGGCGTGCGCTGTTTGTAGCGCTGTTCTTTGCGGCGGGGTATTTTGTAGGCGCGTACCGCAACAAGACGGAGATCATCAAGGGCTGGATCAACCGCCTTTTTCCGCCCAAGGGCGAATGAGAGGAAATACAAACGATACGGAATAACGGGGAGTGTTGAATACCATGGCGCGTTCGATTGCCAGGCAGGCTGCCATGCAGCTTCTGTATGAACGTCTGTCCGGCGGGGAGGCCGATGACGAATCGCTCGATCTGGTTTACGAGCAGCTTTCCATGGCGCAGCCGGAGGGCAGCGCACGGCTCAGGCCCAGCAAGGATGAGCGGCAGTATATCAGCGATGTGCTCACCGGCGTGGAGGAGCATCAGACCGAGCTGGACGACAGCATTGAAAAGCACAGCACCGGCGCATGGGCGCTCAGCCGCGTGCCGCATGTGGACCTGAGCATCCTGCGTCTGGCTGCGTATGAACTGTACCATCGTTCGGATGTGCCCGACAACGTGGCGGTCAGCGAGGCGATGGAAATGGCCAATCGTTACAGCGAGCCCAAGAGCGGCCGCTACATCAACGGCGTGCTGGGCGCGATGGTACGCGACAAACAGCCCCCGAAGGCATAAGCGCCCGTAAGGGGAAAGGAGCGGGCCGATGCGCGTGACCCTGGGTTTTGATACCAGCTGCTATACCACCTCCGCAGCGGCGGTGGACGAGCATGGCGCGGTGGTGGCCGCCGAGCGCATGCTTCTGCCCGTCCGGGAGGGACAGCGCGGCCTTCGCCAGAGCGAGGCCGTTTTTGCGCATGTGCGGCAAATGCCTCAGGTGATGGATGCCCTCAGCCGCGGGCTGGACGGCGCGCGGATTGTTGCCGTGTGCGCCTCCGCGCGCCCGCGCGACGGGGAGGACAGCTACATGCCGGTATTTACCGTGGGGTTGGGCCACGCCTCCGTGCTGGCATCCGCGCTGGGGGTACCGCTGTATGAAACCTCGCACCAGCAGGGCCATATCGCCGCCGGGCTGATTGGCAATGCGGTGCCGGAAGGTCCGTTTGTGGCGCTGCACCTGAGCGGTGGCACCACCGAGCTGCTGGATTGCAGGGACGGGAAACTCACCCTTCTGGGTGGAAGCGCCGACCTGCACGCAGGGCAGCTGGTGGACCGCGTGGGCGTGGCCCTGGGCCTGCCCTTTCCGGCGGGTCCGGCGCTGGAGCGGCTGGCCGTGGCCTGCCCGGAAAAGCCATCGGCGCTGCTGCCCGCCAGCGTGTCGCGTGACGGCCTTTCCTGCCACCTTTCCGGCGTGGAAACACAGGCGCAGCGCCTGATTCGCGCGGGCGAGCCGTCCCGCGAGCGCATCGCCGCCGAGGTGTACGACGTGCTGGCCCGAACGGTGGCGCGTATGCTCGACGGCGCGTGCAGACGCACGGGCGCGCGGCAGGCGCTGGTGGTAGGCGGCGTGGCGTCCTCGGCGCTGCTTCGTCGGCTGGTGGGGGACAGGCTGGGCCGCCTGCGCTCGCAGGTGCGGGTGCTCTACGGGCAGGCGCAGTACAGCGCCGACAATGCCGCGGGTGTGGCGTCTATCGGCATGAGGCGCTATCTGAAAGAACACTCATAAAACAGGGAGGCGATTTTTGATGCCGGCACAGCTCTTGGATGGCAAGCTCATGGCTGCTGAACTGGAGGAAGAACTCAAAAAGCGTGTGGAAGCGCTGGCACAGAAGGGCTACACGCCCGGCCTTACGGTCATTCTGGTGGGCGACGATCCCGCCAGCCAGACCTATGTCAGCAACAAGGAGAAGGCCTGCGCGCGCCTGGGCATTCGCTCGCGCACGCTGCGCATGCCCGCCGACACAACCCAGGAAACGCTGGAAGATGCCATCCGCGAAGCCAACGCAGACCCGTCCGTGAACGGCATTCTGGTCCAGCTTCCCCTGCCGCGCCACCTGGACGGCGACCGGGCGCTTTCGCTCATTTTGCCGGAAAAGGACGTGGACGGCTTCCATGACATCAACGCGGGCCGCCTGTCGCGCGGGCTGGACTGCGTGGTGGCCTGCACGCCCAAGGGCGCGCTGCACATGCTCAAGCGCGCGGGCATTTCCATCAGCGGCAAGGAAGCGGTGGTCGTGGGCCGCAGCAACATCGTCGGCAAACCCATGGCGCTGCTGCTGCTCCAGGAAAACGCCACCGTCACCATCTGTCACAGTCGCACGGCGGACCTGGCCGCGCATACCCGCCGTGCCGACATTCTGGTGGCCGCCATCGGCAAGCCCCGCTTTATCACCGCGGATATGGTCAAGGAGGGCGCCGTAGTGGTGGACGTGGGCATCAACCGCGTGGACGGCAAGCTCTGCGGCGACGTAGACTTTGAACCCGTTTCACAGAAGGCCTCGTATATCACCCCCGTTCCCGGCGGCGTGGGCAAAATGACCATCGCCATGCTGATGGATAATACCGTAGCGGCGGCGGAGAAGGCGGCGGCCGCGCTGTGAAGGGGCTGACGCTCACCGTATCGCAGCTCAACGAATACGTGCGCCGCTCGCTGGCGTCCGACCCCATGCTTCACGGCCTGTGCCTGACGGGCGAGCTGAGCAATTTCAAGCGCCATACCTCCGGCCACTGGTACTTTACGCTCAAGGATGAGGAGGCGGCGATCAACTGCGCCATGTTTCGTCAGGCAGCCATGGGGGTGCGCTTCAGGCCCGAAAACGGGCAGCGTGTGCGGCTGTTTGGCAGCGTGGGCCTGTACGCCCGTACCGGATCGTATCAGTTTTACGCTGACGCCATGGAACCCGACGGCCTGGGCGAACTGTACCTGCGCTTTGAGGCGCTCAAGCAGAAGCTGGCCGCTGAAGGCCTGTTTGATCCGGCGCTGAAAAAACCCCTGCCCCTGCTTCCGCGCGGTGTGGGCATTGTGACCAGCCGGACGGGCGCCGTGGTGCATGATATCGCCCGTGTGAGCTGGCGGCGCTATCCGGGTATGCCGCTCTACCTCTGCCCCGTCAGGGTGCAGGGCGAGGGGGCCGCGGCGGAGATCGCGGCGGGCATTCGCCTGCTGGATGCCTTTTCGGATGCGGAGGTCATCATCGTGGGGCGCGGCGGTGGCAGCATGGAGGACCTGTGGGCCTTCAACGAAGAGGTGGTGGCGCGCGCCATCGCGCGATGCCGCACGCCTGTGGTCAGCGCCGTAGGGCACGAAACCGATGTGACGATTGCCGATTTTGTCGCGGATGTGCGCGCGCCTACCCCGTCGGCCGCCGCCGAGCTTGCCGTGCCCGAACGCACGGCGCTGCTGGAGACGGAGCAGTCGCTCCTGAGGCGGATGAACGCAGCCTTTACGCACCAGCTTGCGCAAAAGGGCCTGCGCCTGGCTGCGGCGCAGAAACGGCTGGAGGCGCGGTCCCCCGCGGGCGCGCGGGAACGCGCCGCCGCGAGGCTTGCCGCCACAGTGACGGCGATGGAGGCCGCCATGCGACGCGCGCTGACAGCGCGCGAGCACGCGCTCAGACAGGCGGCCATCCGGCTGAGCGCGGCGGGTCCCGTGGAGACGATGCGCCGTGGATACGCCGTGGCGCTTTCGGGCGGGAAGGCCGTGCGCAGTGTGGACATGCTCCGCCCCGGCGACACGCTTGAAATCGTGATGGCGGACGGGCGCGCAGGCGCGCAGGTCACGCATGTGGAGAAAGGATGGGCTGTCGATGGCGGGAAAGAAAAAGACGCTCAGCTTTGAGGACGGCCTGAGCCGGCTGGAAGCGCTGGCTGCGCAGCTGGAGGCGGGGGAGCTTCCGCTTGAAGAGCTGCTCAAGCGCTACGAGGAAGGCGTGAAGCTGGCGGCTGAGCTGGAAAAGATGCTGGAGGCGGCCAAAGGGCGGATGCAGGAGATCACCGCCGGCCAGGGCGGCGCGCCCAAGCTGACGCCCACGGAGATGGCGGAGCAGGGGAGCCTGCTGGACGCGCTGAAAGAAGAATGAAAGGGAGGATCGTCATGGACGCATACCGCGAGGCGGTGGAGCAGGCGCTTGCAGCGTTTCCGCTGCTCGGGCAGCAGGGCGAGGAGCCCGTGACGCAGCCGCAGGAGGGCGGATGGGAAGCGGACATGCCCCCGCAGCCGCTGCGCAGCGCCATGCGCTACAGCCTGCTGTTGCCGGGCAAGCGGCTTCGGCCCGTGCTGCTGCTGGCCGCCTACCATCTGGTAAGCGACGACTGGGAGCGCGCGCTGCCCTTTGCCTGCGCCATGGAGATGATTCATACCTATTCGCTCATCCATGACGATTTGCCGGCGATGGATGATGACGCCCTGCGCCGGGGCAAGCCCACGAACCATCGCGTGTTTGGCGAGGCCGTGGCGATTCTGGCGGGAGACGGGCTTTTGAACCTGGCCTATGAGACCATGCTTTCCTCGCCCATCGCGGCCGAGCGTCCGCAGCGGGCGCTCCGGGCGGCGGGAGAGATCGCGCGGCGCGCAGGCGTGTGCGGCATGATCGCCGGGCAGACCGCCGACGTGACGCTGGAGGGCCATACACCCACGGCGGAGAGCGTGCGGTACATCCACCTGCACAAGACTGCGGACCTGCTGACCGCGCCGGTGGTGGCGGGGCTGACGCTGGCCGGGGCCACGGAGGCGCAGCTGGATGCCGGCCGGGCCTATGGCCGAGGCATAGGGCTGGCGTTCCAGATCGTGGACGATCTGCTGGACCTGGAGGGCGACGTGCAGCTTATGGGCAAGGAAACCGGCATGGACGCGCAGCGCGGCAAGCAGACCTGGCCCGCCGCCTTCGGCGTGGAAAGGTCCCGCCGGGATGCCGCGGAGGCTGTGGAACAGGCCGTTCAGGCGCTTTCATCCTTTGGCGAACGGGGCGCGTATCTGTGTGAGCTGGCGCGAAAAACCCTTGTGCGCAAGGCCTGAATGTTGTATCATGATAAAAGCTTTCGGAAGAGGAGAGGAAACGGGTGCACGCAATCTGGGAAGTGTTTTTCAACCATGTGCTCATCGCCGCGCTGATCGGCTGGTTTGTGGCGCAGGGGTTGAAGATTCCCATTCACTATCTGGTGGAGCACGAATGGGATCTGAGCCGCTTTCACGGCTCCGGCGGCATGCCCAGCTCCCACACGGCGATGGTGGTTTCCGCCGCCGTCATGGTGGGCGCGATAAACGGGTATGCCTCCGGGGTGTTTGCCGTGGCGGTGGTGGTGGCCCTGATCGTCATGTACGATGCAACCGGCGTCCGGCGCGAAACGGGACGTCAGGCCACGGTGATCAATCAGATTTTGCAGGACGTGCTCATCAACGGCAAGCCCATCTCGGATGCGGAGCTGAAGGAGCTGGTGGGGCACAAGCCCATTGAGGTGGCCGGCGGCGCGCTGGTGGGACTGGCTGTGGCAGGAATCTATATTTTGGCTTTGAGTGGTCAGGTCTGATCGCGGAAGGAGTTGTTTGGCATGGATCATTTTATGGAAGAGGTTGTCGTCAAGCATAACCGCGGCGTGGAAAACACGCTTTACATCCTGTCCAATATCGTTATGGTGCTCGCGGCTCTGTGGGCCCTGATGTGCATTCAGATGCTGTTTATGCAGTTCAGCATTTACGGCCTGATCGAAGCGCTGGTGACGGCGGGCGTGGCGGTACTGCTGTTTTTGCGCCGCGACCGCCTGCGCACCGAGTACGAATACACCTTCACCAACGGCGATCTTGACTTTGCCCAGGTGTTCAACAACCAGAAGCGCAAGACGCTCGGCACCATGCGCGTCAAGAATGTGGAGGCCTTTGGTCCGGTGGATTCCAACGCCTTCCGCAAGCTGATCAACATGCCCGGGCTTACGCGCCGCAACTGGTTTTTGAACCGCGGCGCAAAGCTCTACTATTTCTATTATCAGAAAGAAAACCAGAAGACCGTCATCATTCTGGAACCCTCCGCCGAGCTGGTGGAGATGATCCGCAAATATCTTCCGCACGGGGCGTATCAGGAATGAGCATGCAGGTGTATCTGGACAACAGCGCGACCACCCGTCCCTGCGCGCAGGCAGTTGAGGCCGTGGCGCGGAGCATGACCGAGGCGTTTCATAACCCTTCCGCGCTCTATGCGCCCGCGATGCGCGCCGAGCACGCCCTGACAGACGCGCGGCGCGCCATTGCCGCCACGCTCGGCGCTCAGGAAAAGAACGTGATCTTCACCTCCGGCGGCACCGAGAGCGATAACCTGGCCATCTGGGGCCGCCTGTCCGCCATGCACCGTCCGGGAGAGGTGCTCTATTCCGCCGCCGAGCACGAGGCGGTGAAAAATGCCTGCCTGGAGGCTCAGGCGCGCTATGGCGTGACTGCGCGGGAGATTCCGCTTCTTTCCAGCGGTACGGTGGACCTGGAAGCGCTGGAGGGGATGCTGGGACCGCAGACGGCGCTGATTTGCGTGATGCAGGTATGCAACGAAACCGGTGTCATCATGCCGGTGAAGGCAATCTGTGATTTGCGCGACCGGCTGGCCCCGCAGGCCGCTATCCATGTCGACGGCGTGCAGGGATACCTTCGCGTGCCGTTTTCTTTTAGGGAAACCAAAGTCGACTCCTATGCGCTCAGCGCGCACAAGATTCACGGGCCCAAGGGCGTGGGCGCGCTGGTGCTGGCGGACGGCGCGCGCATCAGGCCCATCGTGGCCGGGGGCGGCCAGCAGGGCGGCCTGCGCAGCGGCACGGAGAACACCAGCGGCATCGCCGGCATGGTAGCTGCGGTGCAGAGCTATCCGTCCGATGCCATGGAGCGCATGCGCAGCCTCAAAAAGCTGCTTCTCTCGCTCTTGATGGAGGCGCTCCCGGAAGCGACGGTGGCGGGCCTTCCCGTGGACGACCCCTTGAGCGCGGGGCACATTCTCAACGTGGCCTTTCCTCCGGTGCGGGCGGAAACGCTCCTGCACGCCCTGGAGGCGGACGGCATCTGCGTGGGGACCGGCTCGGCCTGCTCGTCCAGGAAGGGGCGCCGTTCATCTGTGCTCACGGCCATGCATCTGCCGCCGCAGGAGATGGACAGCGCCATCCGCATCAGTCTGTGCCCCTTCAGCACCGGGGAGGAAATGCACTACACGGCTGAGAAGATCATCGAAAGGGTCGGCCAGCTGCGCCGCTTTACGCGCCGCTGACGGAAAAGGAGGAAGAAACCACCGTGCGTGAGGTTTTGCAGGTTCGCTATGGCGAAATTTTTCTCAAGGGGCTCAACCGCCCCACTTTTTTACGCATGCTGGTGGACCGTGTGCGCGACGCGGTCAAGGCGGTCGGCGGCCATGTGTGGCTCAGCGACGGCCGCATCTACGTCAGCGATGCGGTCGACATGGACGAGGCCATCCGCCGCGTGACCAAGGTCTTTGGCGTGCACAGCGTCTGCCGCGCCATCGAGATGGAAAAGGACGATTTTGAGGCCCTCTGCGCGCAGGCGGCAAAGCTCATGGAGGGCCACAGGGGCACCTTCAAGGTCAGCGCACGCCGCAGCGACAAGCGCTATCCCATGGACTCGCCCACCATCAACGTGGAGATGGGCGCGTACCTGCTGGAGCACCTGCCGGGACTCAAGGTGGACGTGAAAAACCCCGATGTCGTGCTTTCGGTAGAAATCCGCGACCTGGCCTACCTCTATACCCATCCCATCCCCGCCGTGGGCGGCATGCCGGTGGGGTCCAACGGCAAGGCCACGCTGCTGCTCTCCGGCGGCATCGACAGCCCCGTGGCGGGCTGGATGATCGCCAAGCGCGGCGTGCGCGTGGACGCGGTGCATTTCTATTCTTTTCCCTATACCAGCGAGCGCGCCCGTGAAAAGGTGCTGGAGCTGGCGCGCATCCTCAGCGAAAGCCTGTGCGGCGTGCGTGTGCATGTGGTGCCGTTTACCGACATCCAGATGCAGATTCACGAAAAGTGCCACGAGGATTACACCACCATCATCATGCGCCGCTACATGATGCGCATCGCCAACGCCATCGCCAGGAAGGAACATTCCCAGGCGCTCATCACGGGGGAGAGCATCGGGCAGGTGGCCAGCCAGACCATGCATGCCCTCGGCTGCACGGACGCCGTGGCGGATATGCCGGTGTTCCGGCCGCTCATCGGATTTGATAAATCCGAGATCATCGAAATCGCGCAGAAGATCGGCACGTATGAAACCTCGTCCCTGCCCTATGAGGACTGCTGCACCGTCTTTACGCCGCGCCACCCGGCTACCAAGCCCAAGCTGGAGATCATCCTCGACGGCGAAAGCAAGCTGGACAGCGACGCGCTGATCACTGCCGCGCTGGAGGGCACAGAGGTTTTTGAGCTCTAAGGCAGCCAGGAGACAAACGCCGCCAGCGCCAGCCCCGGAAGCCCCAGGAATCCCGCGCTGACCGCGGAGACAGGCCCCTGCGGAAAGCGGATTCCCAGCGGCGAAAGCCCCAGCCAGCACAGGTAGCACAGGATAATGCCCGCGCACATCCGTTCCACCACGCGCATCAGGCCCCGCCGGGGCGTTGCGCGCATGCACAGGGGATAGCTCACGCCAAGCGCCGCCGCGATCATGGTCAACGCCAGAAGCCTGTCCGTCATATCCGGCTCACCTCCGCTAGCAACCTATGCGACGCCTGTGAGAAATAGACGCGAGCGGAACGACGAATTGTGAAGGTTTTATCAAATGAGGGCTTGCGGCTCAAGGGGGAATGATGTATAATCTCCTGTGGGATAAATTTGGTCATGCGGGACGCGGTTTGTCCCGACTAGGAAGGGTGCAATGCAGGACGGTTATTTTACCCTGATGCAGCAGCTGGCTCCGGATCTGGCGCAGGAAATCGAGCTGCGGGCGCTGGTGCTGGAGCGTATCGGCGCGCTGCAGCCCGTGGGCAGGCGGCAGCTGGCCGCTCGGCTCAACCTGCCGGAGCGTGAGGTGCGCACCGTCGCTACGCTGTTAAAGAGGCACGGGCTCATTACGCTGGACGCGGCGGGCATGTGCCTGACGCCGGCGGCGGAGAACGCGCTGCCCATGGCCCGGCGCTTCAGCCGGGAGCTGAAGGGTCTGACGAGGCTGGAGACGGCGCTGGCGGAGCGGCTGTGCGTGGACAAGGTGTGCGTGGTCGCCGGCAACGCCGACACGGACCCGCATGTGCCTGGCGAGGTGGGCCAGGTCGCGGGCATGCGCCTGCGCGGCTTTTTGCAGACGGGATTCACGCTGGCTGTCACCGGCGGCAGCACCATTCGCGAGGTGGCCTTTGCGGTGCCCCAGGGCACGCCCATGAACGTGATGGTGGTACCCGCGCGCGGCGGCATGGGCGGCGCGCTGGAAACCCAGGCCAATACCCTTGCCTGCGAGATTGCCCGCCGCCTGGGCGGGCACCACCGCATGATGCACCTGCCCGACCACCTGGATGAGCAGGCGCTGCAGGAGATGCGCAAGCTGACCGAGATCAACGAAACGCTGGCCCTTTTGGAGCGCGCGGACGTGGTGCTGCACGGCATCGGCCGCGCAGATGACATGACCCAGCGCCGCCAGCTTCCCGGCCCTGTGAGCGCCGAAGTGCTGCGCAAGGGCGCAGTGGCCGAGGCCTATGGCTGCTACTTCGACGCAAGGGGGCGGCTGGTGTATTCCGCCTCCACCGTGGCCCACAACCTGGGCGCGCTCAAGCCTGCCTGCGCCATGATCGCCGTGGCCGCAGGGGCGAAAAAGGCCGAGGCCATCGCTGCGGTGATGAAAAATCGCCGCCACGCCATGCTGGTCACCGACGAGGGCGCTGCCAAGGCCATTCTGGATGAGGCTCCCTGATTCGCTTGCACGCCCGGAAACGGGCTTTGCAATACCAACACAACGAATTTACCAGGACGGAGGAGTGTACGTTATGGCGAAGAAAACCATCGAGGACATTCAGGTCAAAGGCAAGAAAGTGCTTGTTCGCTGCGATTTTAACGTGCCCATGGACGAAAACAAGGTCATCACCGACGAAAACCGTCTGCGCGGCGCGCTGCCCACCATCAAGTACCTGATGGAGCATGGCGCCAAAGTGATCCTGTGCTCCCACCTGGGCCGCCCCAAGGGCGAGTTCAACATGAAGTATTCCCTTAAGCCTGTCGCCAAGCGCCTTGGCGAAATGCTGGGTGTGGAAGTGAAGATGGCCGAGGACGTGATCGGTCCTTCCGCCAAGGAGCTGGCCGCCGGCCTCAAGGACGGCGAGGTCATGCTGCTGGAGAACGTCCGCTTCCATAAGGAAGAGGAAAAGAACGATCCCGCCTTCGCCAAGGAGCTGGCTTCCCTGGCCGAAATGTATGTCAACGACGCCTTCGGCACTGCGCACCGCGCGCATGCCTCCACCGAGGGCGTGACCCATTACCTGACCCCCTCCGTGGCCGGCTACCTGATCGGCAAGGAGCTGAGCATCATGGGCAAGGCCCTGGAGGACCCGGCCCGTCCCTTTGTGGCGATTCTCGGCGGCGCGAAGGTGTCCGACAAGATCGGCGTCATCAACAACCTGCTGGAGAAGGTCGATACCCTGATCATCGGCGGCGGCATGAGCTATACCTTCCAGAAGGCGCTGGGGCTGAGCATCGGCAAGAGCCTGTGTGAGAACGACAAGGTGGAGCTGGCCAAGGACCTGATGGCCAAGGCCAAGGAAAAGGGCGTGAAGCTCCTCCTGCCCGTGGACAACGTGTGCGGCGACAGCTTCAGCAACGACGCCAACCGCATCACCGTCGCGTCCGCCGACGGGATCCCGGACGATTACGAGGGCATGGACATCGGGCCCGAAACCGCCAAGATCTATGCCGACGTGGTCCGCGAGGCGGGCACGGTGGTCTGGAACGGCCCCATGGGCGTGTTCGAGTTCGAAAACTTTGCCGTTGGCACCCGCGCTGTGGCCAAGGCCATGAGCGAGTGCAAGGGTGTGACCATCATCGGCGGCGGCGACAGCGCGGCGGCGGTCGAGCAGATGGGCTATGCCGACAAGGTGACCCATGTGTCCACCGGCGGCGGCGCGAGCATGGAATTCCTGGAGGGCAAGACCCTTCCCGGCGTTGCCGCGCTCAACGACAAGTAAGCTCTTTCCCGTTGCGCAGGCCGTCCAAACCGGCCTGCGCAACGTTTGCGCGCCGCAAATCGGTTTCAAGCGGCGCAAAAGCGGTTCAACCAGAAACATAACCGAATAGTTTTCAAAGTGAGGTACAAACCATGCGCAAGCCTATCATTGCCGGAAACTGGAAGATGAACAAGACCCCTGAGGAAGCCCGCGAACTGGTCGCCGCCCTCGTGCCCGCCGTCAAGGACGCGGACTGCGACGTGGTGGTCTGCGTGCCCGCGACGGATTTTGCCGCCGTCAAGGAGGCCGCCCAGGGCAGCAACATCCATCTGGGCGCGCAGAACGTCCACTTTGCCAAGAGCGGCGCCTATACGGGCGAGCTCAGCGCCGATATGCTCAAGGCCTGCGGCGTGGAGTATGTGGTCATCGGCCACAGCGAGCGCCGCCAGTACTTCGGCGAAACCGACAAGACCGTGAACCTGCGCGTGCGCGCGGCGGTAGATGCGGGTTTGATCCCCATTATCTGCGTGGGTGAGCTCAAGGACGAGCGCGAGAGCGGCTATACCGACACCATCGTGGAGTATCAGACGCTGATGGCGCTGCACGGCCTGACCGATGAGCAGATCAAGAACGCCGTCATCGCCTATGAGCCGGTCTGGGCCATCGGCACCGGCCTCACCGCCACCGACGAGCAGGCCAACGAGACCATCGGCGTCATCCGCAAGGCCGTCGCCCGCAAGTATGGCCAGGAAGTGGCCGACGCGGTCCGCATCCAGTACGGCGGCAGCATGAATCCCAAGAACGTCAAGGGCCTCATGGCGCAGCCCGAGATCGACGGCGGCCTCATCGGCGGCGCAAGCCTCAAGGCCCCGGACTTCACCCAGGTCGTTCTCTACAACAAGTGACCAGAGAAAAAGGAGCAGCTAAACCATATGCAAAAAACCATGACGGCCCTTATCATCATGGACGGCTTCGGCATCAATCCCGCTCATGAGGGCAATGCGATCTATCAGCAGGGCACGCCCAGGCTGGATGCGCTCATGTCCCGCTATCCGCATACCCAGATCGGCGCCAGCGGCATGGACGTGGGCCTGCCCGACGGCCAGATGGGCAACAGCGAGGTCGGCCACCTCAACATCGGCGCGGGCCGCATCGTCTATCAGGAGCTGACCCGCATCACCAAGGACATTCAGGACGGAACGTTCTTTGAGAAAGCGCCGCTGGTCCATGCCATGGATACGGCCAGGGAAACCGGCAAGAGCGTGCACCTGATGGGCCTGGTCAGCGACGGCGGCGTGCACAGCCATAACACGCACCTGTACGCCCTGGTGGAAATGTGCAAGCGCCGCGGGGTGAAAAACGTATATGTGCACTGCTTCCTGGATGGCCGCGACGTGCCGCCCACCAGCGGCATCGACTATGTGCGCGAACTTGAGGCCAAGCTGAACGAAATCGGTGTGGGCAAGATCGCCACGGTGATGGGCCGCTACTGGGCCATGGACCGCGACAACCTGTGGGACCGCGTGCAGAAGGCCTATGACGCCATGGTGCTGGGCCAGGGCCAGGCGACGGCCGACAGCGCCGTTCAGGCCGTGGAGCAGAGCTACGCCAAGGAGGAGACGGACGAGTTTGTCAAGCCCACCGTGGTGCTGGAAAACGGCCAGCCCGTGGCCACCATCGGCGAGGGCGACAGCGTGATCTTCTTCAACTTCCGCCCCGACCGCGCCCGTCAGCTCACCCGTACCTTCATCCAGCCCGACTTCAACGGCTTCCCGCGCGGAAAGGGCTTCTTCCATGTCAACTTCGTCAGCATGACGCAGTATGACGAAACCTTTACCGGTTTGGAGGTCGTCAATCCGCCGGAGACGCTGGAGAACACTTTGGGCGAGTATCTCTCCAAACTGGGCAAGACGCAGCTGCGCATTGCGGAAACCCAGAAGTACGCGCACGTCACCTTCTTCTTCAACGGCGGCGTCGAAAAGCCCAACGAGGGCGAGGACCGCGTGCTCATTCCCTCCTCCAAGGTGGCTACCTTCGACATGAAGCCCGAGATGTCCGCCTACGAGATCACGGACAAGGCGATTGAGCTCATCAACGAAAAGAAGTACGACGTGATGATCCTCAACTTCGCCAACTGCGATATGGTGGGCCACACCGGCGTGATGGAAGCGGCCATGAAGGCCGTGGCCGCGGTGGACGAGTGCGTGGACCGCGTGGTCAGGGCTGTTCTGGACAACGGCGGCCGTGCCTTTGTCACGGCTGACCACGGCAATGCCGACCAGATGATCGACCCCGAAACCGGCGAGCCCTTCACCGCGCATACCACCAACCCCGTGCCCTTCATTGCCGTGGGGCCGGAAATGGTGGGCAAGACGCTGCGCGAGGGCGGCCGTCTGGCCGATATCGCGCCCACGATGCTGCATAGCATGGGCATTCCCGTGCCTGCCGAGATGACGGGCAAATCGCTCATCGTCGAGTAACGCAGCAAGCATACCCAATAGGCGCCCCGGATGCCACACTGCTCCGGGGCGCCTGTTTGTGTGTCCACAAAACGCCCTGCAACCGCAGGGCGAATAGGAGAAAGGCATTACTGCGCGGCAGGCACGGGCGTGTCAGCCATCACGTCGTTGACCAGCGTGAGGCAGCGTTCCATCACGCCACGCTGGGTATCGTCCACATAGTCGGGATAGGTCTGTCCGTCGTTGAGGAGGGTGCGGTAACGGGTCACGCCGTCCTCCTTGCCGCGCCAGGAATACGTGGGCGTGTAGCTGAGGTTGTCAAATGCCACACAGTCGGTGGTGGGGTCATATACCACGTCGGACCTGAGCAGGATGCTGGCCAAAGTGGACCGCTTTTCCCGGTCGTAGGTGAACAGGTTGCCCAGCGAATAGGCGCACAGCACGGGATGGTACTTGCCGTCGCCGCGATTGGCGGTGAGAATTTCCACCGTTTGCAGCGTCCCGGAATGCGTGCCCAGAATGATATCCGCGCCCGCGTCCGCAATGCCCTGCGCCAGCTCCGTCTGCGTGCTGGTGGGGGCAGTGGCGCCTTCCTTGCCCCAGCACAGGGAGACGACGACCACCTTCGCGCCCGCCTTCCGGACCTTGGCGATGTCGTCGGCAATCACCGGAAGCTGCTGGCTGGCGATGACAAACGCCTGCTCCTCGTCGGTGGTCTGGCGCTTTCCGGAGGAGGTCAGCTCATTCTGATAGCTGAGCAGCGCCACGGAAATCCCGTTCACATCCATCACCGTAAGGCTGTCGCGCTCCTGCTGGGAGGCGTATACGCCGTAGGGCGTCATCCCGGCGGCGGTTACGGCCTGCTGCGTTTCCATAAGTCCGGCGACGCCGCCGTTGAGCGCGCCGTAATACCCCAGGCACAGAGCGTTAACACCCGTCGCGCGAAGGGGCGCAAGCACGTCCACGGGGATGTTGGAATCACTCAGCTTCGCGCTGGGGATTACGTTGTTCTCCAGCGTGGCGATGCTCAGATCGGCGACCAGGTCACCCGCAAGATCGTCAAAAAGAATGTCGAATCGGTAGGTGCCGTCGTCTGTCAGGGCCTTTTGCACGTTGGAATTGATCTGGATGCTGCCCGCCGCGCACAGCGTAAAGCGCTGCTCCGGCTGCGCAGTCGGCGCGGCAGCCGTAGGCGTGGCTGTAGCCAGCTCGGATGGGGGAAGCACGGAGGCCTGCGGCGTTGGTCCAACCAGCGACACGCCGGAGGCAGCGAGCTGCGACAGGGACTGGTCGATGGCTACCGCCAGCTCGGCCGCATTGGTGCGCACATCCGTTACGCCCGTTAGCCTGGGCAGCAGCGCGCAGAATCCCCCCAGCACCACGATCGTCAGAAGAAGCATCACGACGGTTCCCAGCGAAATCCTCCGCCTAGCACGTCTGCGCCGGCCCATGATAAGCCCCCTTTCCTGACGCCTTGAAAACAAAAATGCCTCATCCCCAGCCCATGGAGGGCTTGACCAACGGATGAAGCAATGATATCATAAACACCAGCCGATATGCAAGTTTAAGGAGTGACGGCCATGAAGATCAGCTTTTCCACCCTGGGCTGTCCGCGCTGGAGCTGGCGGGAGATATTGGCGACCGCCTGCGATCTGGGATACGGCGGCGTGGAGGTCCGCGGTGTCGGAAACGACATC
Organism: uncultured Eubacteriales bacterium; assembly: GCA_944349545.1. Lineage (GTDB taxonomy): Bacteria > Bacillota > Clostridia > Christensenellales > Aristaeellaceae > Limiplasma. The sequence continues at coordinate 13,870 of CALVNG010000019.1, read as the reverse complement.
TCGGTACCGAGCATCCCCGCCTTTTCCGATGAAAACCTGGAGAAAACCAAGGCCGAGCTCGCTCGGTTGAACCTGACAATTCCCTGCCTGGACAGCGACTGCTGCATCCACCTGCGCGAGACGGAGCAGACCACCAGCGAGGAGATTCAGGCATATATCCACCTGGCGCAAAAGCTGGGCGTGCCCTATGTGCGCGTGATGGCGACCGCGCCCGTGCCCCAGCCCGCCGGCACAGTGGATGAGGGATACGTGCAGCACCGCGCGGTGGAGATGGGGCATTACGCGCTGGAGCATGGCGTGAAGATGCTGATTGAGACCAACGGTGTGTGGAGCGACAGCGAGAAGCTGGCCCGGCTGATGAGCACCGTCAGCTGCGAGGGTGTGGGCGTGCTGTGGGACGTCCATCACCCCTACCGCTTCATGCATGAAAAGCCGGAAATCACCTATCAGAATCTGCGTCCATGGCTGTGCCATACCCATTTTAAGGACAGCACCGCCACAGCGGACGGCTACCGCTACGCCTTGCCCGGCTTTGGCGACGTGCCGCTGGAGGAGATCGTAGGTGTGCTCAAGGACGGCGGCTACGAGGGCTTCTATTCTCTGGAGTGGGTCAAGCGCTGGGATACGACGCTGGAGGAGCCGGGCATCGTGTTTGCGCACTACGCCAACTACATGCGCACGCTCTGACGGCGCTTTTGCCGGCGGACTTTCAGGGGGGGCTGCCACAGGGCGGCGCCCCCTTTACAGTGCGCCTGCGCCGTCGAACATACGTTTGACAACCGTAGACAAAACCTGTATCATAGCAAAGACAAGGAGGCGTGGCGCATGATCGTCTTGGGCGTGGATCCCGGCCTGGCCACGCTTGGCTGGGGTGTGATCGAGGCGGAGCGGGGAAAGCAGCGGCTGGTGGACTACGGCTGCATTCTGACCACGCCGCAGCAGTCCTTTCCCGACCGTCTGTGCCGCATCGGCCGGGACATGCGCGCGCTGCTGAGGCAGTACCGGCCGGAGGAAATCGCCTTTGAGGAATTGTTCTTTGCGCGCAACGTGACCACGGCGCTCACCGTGGGCGCGGCACGGGGCGTGAGCCTGGCCGCGTGCGCCGAGTACACCGACCGGCTGTATGAATACACGCCCATGCAGGTGAAGCAGGCGATCGTGGGCTACGGCAAGGCCGAGAAGCAGCAGGTGCAGCAGATGGTGAAGCTGCTCTTGCGCATGCAGGAGATTGCACGCCCGGACGACGCGGCGGACGCCATCGCCATCGCGCTGACCCATGCCGCAACGGGTCCCGCGCGGGAGCAGTTCAAGATGAAGTGAGGCGCTGACATGATCGCAATGGTAAAGGGCACCCTGATGGAAAAAAGCGAGGGCGAGGCCGTTGTGATGACGGTCGGCGGCCTGGGCCTGCGCGTGATGTGCAGCATGAACACGCTGGCCGCCTTGCCCGCTGCCGGGCAGGAATGCGCGTTGTATACCTTTATGAACGTGCGCGAGGATGCCATGGAGCTCTTCGGCTTCTGCCAGAAGGAAGAACGCGACATGTTCAAGCGCCTGACTTCCGTCAGCGGCATTGGTCCAAAGAGCGCGCTGGGCGTGCTGGGCAGCATGCCGCTGGCGGACCTGCGCCTGGCCATCCTTACCGGGGACGCGGCGGCGCTGTCCCGCGCGCCGGGCATCGGCAAAAAAACGGCGCAGCGTATCAGCCTGGAACTCAAGGACAAGCTGGCGCAGGAAGCGCTTTCCGGCGCTGCAGGGATGGATGACGCGGCCTTTGCCATCGAGCCCGACGCGCCCGCGCAGGACGCGCTGGGCGAGGCGCTGCTGGCGCTCAAATCGCTGGGATATACCCCGCAGGAAGCGGCCGCTGCGCTCAGGGGCGTCAAGGGCCAGGCGGAGACGCCGGACGAGCTGATCAAGCTGGCCCTGCGCCACATGGCGCAAAACATGTGATTTGGAAGAGGGGATAGGGCATGGACGACCGCATCGTTTCCACGGGCTTCCGGCAGGGCGAGGATGAGCAGGAGCAGAGCCTGCGCCCCAAAACCCTGCGGGAATACATCGGTCAGGAGGCTGTCAAGCGGAATCTGCATATCTCCATTGAGGCGGCGCTCAAGCGTCACGAGCCTTTGGACCACCTTTTGCTCTATGGCCCGCCTGGCCTGGGCAAGACTACGCTGGCGGGCATCATCGCCGCCGAGATGGGGCAAAACATCCGTATCACCAGCGGCCCCGCCATCGAAAAGGCGGGCGACCTGGCCAGCATCCTGACCAATTTAAGCGACGGCGACGTGCTCTTCATCGACGAGATTCACCGCCTCAGCCGCTCTGTGGAGGAAGTGCTTTATCCCGCCATGGAGGATTACGCGCTGGATATCATGATCGGCAAGGGACCTACGGCGCGCAGCATTCGTCTGGATCTGCCTCGCTTTACGCTGGTGGGGGCCACCACGCGTGCTGGCCTTTTGAGCGCGCCCCTGCGCGACCGCTTCGGCATTCTGTTTCGGCTGGAGATGTATTCGCCCGAGGAACTCGCGGCCATCGTACGGCGCAGCGCGGGCATTCTGAACGTGCGAGCGGATGACGCGGGCATTCTGGAAATCGCCCGCCGCAGCCGCGGCACGCCGCGTATCGCCAACCGAATGCTCCGCCGCGTGCGCGACTTTGCGCAGATCCGGGCGGGGGGCGTGATTACGCTGGAGGTGGCCCGGCAGGGCATGGACCTTTTGGACGTGGACGAGCTGGGGCTGGAAAAGCTGGACCGCGCCATGCTGGAAACCATGATCGACAAGTTCGCTGGCGGGCCGGTCGGTCTGGAAACGCTGAGCGCCATGACGGGCGAGGACGCCTCCACCATCGAGGACGTCTACGAGCCGTATCTGATGCAGCTGGGCTTCCTCACGCGCACGCCAAGGGGTCGCGTGGTCATGCCCGCCGCCTATGAACACCTGGGCCGCAAACCGCAGACGCCGCCCGACGAGGGGGAACAGCTGAGGATATGAAAACCAGCGATTTTGATTACGAGCTTCCGCAGGAGCTGATTGCGCAGACGCCCATCGAGCCTCGCGACCGCAGCCGCCTGCTGGTGTACGACCGCGCGGACCGCAGCGTCAGGCATCTGCATTTCTATGATCTGCCGCAGCTCCTGCGGGCAGGCGACGCGCTGGTCATCAACGAGACCAAGGTGATTCCCGCGCGGCTGCTGGGGCAGAAGGAGGACACCGGCGTGCCGGTGGAGCTGCTTTTGCTCAAACGCCTGGAGCGCGACGTATGGGAGGCGCTGGTGCGGCCGGGCCGCAGGCTTCGCCCTGGAACCATATGCGTGTTTGGCGAAGGGCTGCTCCGTGCGCAGATCATCGACAACGCCGAGGACGGCGGGCGCAAGGTGCGCTTTCACTATCAGGGTGTGTTCGAGGAAATTCTGGACGAGCTGGGCCAGATGCCGCTTCCGCCCTACATCCATGAAAAGTTGATGGACAAGACCCGCTATCAGACCGTCTATGCCCGGGAGGAGGGCAGCGCTGCCGCACCTACGGCAGGCCTGCATTTCACGCCGGAGCTACTCGACCGTGTGCGTGGAATGGGCGTGGACGTGGTGCCGATTGTGCTTCATGTGGGTCTGGGCACCTTCCGTCCTGTGAAAACGGAGGATTTGAGCCAACACCATATGCATGTGGAGCACTATGAGGTGCCGTCGGAAGCGGCGGCGCGCATCAACGCCGCGCGCGCTTCAGGCGGGCGCTGCGTGTGCGTGGGCACCACCAGCGTGCGCACGCTGGAGACCGTCACCGGCGAGGATGGGATCGTGCGTGCCCAGAGCGGCGACACAGGCATTTTCATCACGCCCGGCTATGCCTTCCACGCGACCGACGCGCTGATCACCAACTTCCATCTGCCGCAGAGCACGCTTCTGATGCTCATTTCCGCCCTGATGGGGCGGGAGGAGGCGCTGCGCGTCTATCGCGAGGCGGTAGAGGAACGCTATCGTTTCTTTTCCTTTGGGGATGCCATGCTGATACTTTGAGATACTCGGTCATGAAAGGGGGAGGGGCCGGATGAGGCTGCCTCTTTGCATTGATGCTGCTTCGCGCAGGGCAGGGGACGCGCGCGCGAAGCATTTGGCTTGAACCGGCCTGTCCCCGTGGAGCCCTGCGCCTTTGCATGCATTGATCAAAAAGGAGCGGGTTCCCATGAAACACTGGTATTCGGAATGGAAGAACTTCTTCTTCCTGTGGTTTGGACAATCAATATCGCAACTGGGCAGCCGCATGACGGCGTTTGCGCTGGTGCTTTGGTCGTATGAAAGAGCGCGGACGGTCACGAGCGTGGCGGTCCTGGCGCTGTGCAGCTATCTGCCCGAAATGATCTTTACCTTTCTGGGCGGCTCTGTGGCGGACCGCGCCAGCCGCAAGGCGGTCATGTTCCTGAGCGACTTGACGGCTGCGCTGGCCACGCTTGCGCTGCTGCTGGTGATGCGGGCGGGCATGCTGCAGCTGTGGCATCTGTATGCCATCAACCTGCTGGTGGGCATGACCAACGCCTTTCAGTCGCCCGCGTCCAACGCGGCTCTGTCGCAGATCGTGCCGCCAAGGCATTACGCGCGCGCGTCGGGCATGCAGTCGTTTTCCGCAGCGGTCAACACGCTGGCCTGTCCGGCCTTGTCCTCGGCGGTCATGGCCTTCGGCGGGTTGGAATGGGTGCTGCTGATCGATCTGACGAGCTTTCTTGTGGGCGCGGGCATGCTGCTGGCACTGGTGCGCATCCCCCGGGCCGCGCAGACGGAGCAGACAGCGCGCGGCGGCACGCTGGACGGGTTGCGCTTTCTTCGGCGGGAGCGCCCAGCGCTGCTGAGGCTGATTCTGTTCTTTACCTTTGTCAATCTTCTAGCTTCCATGAGCGGAAACGGCTTGATGCCTGCCATGATTCTGGCGCGCACCGGCGGCGACGAGCTGGCGGTAGGTACGGTATCCTCCTGCATCGGGGTAGGCACGCTGATGGGCAGCGTGCTGGCCACGGCGATGCCCCGACCGCGCAGGCCGCTCAGGCTGGTGTTTTTCAGCTGCGCGGTTTCCTTTCTTTTGTGCGACTGCCTGTGGGCGTTGGGGCGCGGCGTTGAAATCTGGGCCTTTGCGGCATTGGCAGGCAACTTGCCCCTTCCGCTGCTGAACGCGAACCTGACCACGCTGCTGCGTGCCAGCGTGCCCATGGACCGGCAGGGTCGCGTATTTGCGGCGCAGGGCTCGCTGCAGTTCTGTTCCATTCCGCTGGGATACCTGATGGGCGGCCTGCTTAGCGATCACCTGGCCGAGCCGTTCATGCGAGCGGGCGGTCCGGCGGCAAAAGCGCTTGTGCCGCTGGTGGGATCAGGCGCGGGCAGCGGGATGGCCCTGCTGTTTCTGCTGGTGGGCGTGCTGGGCGCGGCAGCCTGCTTCGCCCAGATTGACAGGCGCGCCTATGCCTCGCTGGAGGGGTAATTCCCAGACGATCCATCTTCCGCCGCGGCCCGTCTGCCGCGGCGGTTTTTGCTTGCATTTTCGAAGATTTTCTTTTGTTCTTCCCCTTGTTTCACCAAGGGGGAAATGGTATGATAATCCGGTTGATGTTCTAAGGAGGGGGCCGTCATGCGCACGGGGTTTGATCATGATCTTTACACGCGGATGCAATCGGAGCATATCCGAAGCCGTATCGCCGTGTTCGGGGGAAAGCTGTATCTGGAACTGGGCGGAAAGCTATTTGACGATTTTCACGCGTCGCGCGTGCTGCCGGGCTTCAAGCCGGACAGCAAGGTGTCCATGCTGCTCAACCTGAAGGACCAGGCGGAGCTGGTGGTTGCCATCAATGCCGACGATATTGAAAAAAGCAAGGTCCGCGGCGATCTGGGCATCTCCTATGACGCGGACGTGCTGCGCCTGATCGACGCCTTCCGCGGCATCGGTATGTACGTGGGCAGCGTGGTTTTGACCCGCTGGCGCGACCAGCATTCCGCCGTGATGTTCAAAAACCGGCTCGAAAGCCTGGGCGTGCGCGTGTTCCGCCATTTTCCCATCGAGGGCTATCCATACGATGTGGAGCAGATTATCAGCGACCGCGGCTTCGGGCGCAACGAATACGTCGTAACCACCCGTCCGCTGGTGCTGGTCACCGCGCCGGGGCCGGGCAGCGGCAAGATGGCCGTGTGCCTGAGCCAGCTGTATCAGGAGCATCAGCGCGGGGTGAAGGCTGGCTATGCCAAGTTTGAAACCTTCCCCATCTGGAACCTGCCGCTCAACCACCCGGTCAACATCGCCTACGAGGCTGCGACCGCGGACCTGGACGACGTGAACATGATTGACCCCTTCCATTTGGAGGCCTACGGGGAAACCACCGTCAACTACAACCGGGATATCGAGATCTTTCCGGTGTTGCGCGCCATGTTTGAGCGCATCTATGGGGAATCTCCCTACAAATCGCCCACGGACATGGGCGTGAACATGATCAAAAACTGCATCACCGACGACGAAGCGTGCCGCGAGGCCGCCCGTCAGGAGATCATCCGCCGCTACTTCGCCGCGCGCTGTGGGCAGGTCCAGGGGCGCACCGAGCAAGCCGAGGTGGACCGGCTGAAGATGATCGTGCAGAAAACGGGCCTTGGGCCGGAGCAGCGCCCCGTGATTGCCGCGGCCCGCAGGCGCGAGGAGGAGACCGAAGCGCCCGCTTTAGCCATCCAGCTGGCGGATGGGCGCATTGTCACCGGCAAGACCACCAACCTGCTGGGCCCTTCCGCGGCGCTGATTCTCAACGCCCTCAAGGTGCTGGGCGGCATCCAGAAAAAGGACCAGCTGATTTCACCTACCGTCATTGAGCCCATCCAAACCCTCAAGTGCGACTACCTGGGCAACCGCAACCCGCGCCTTCACAGCGACGAGGTGCTGGTGGCGCTGTCCATCTGCGCCGCCACAGACCCCAAGGCTGCGCTGGCCATGCGCCAGCTTCCGCTGCTGGAGGGGCTGGAGGCGCATTCCACGGTCATTCTGCCGCAGGTGGATGACGGCATCTTCCGGCGGTTGAAGGTCAACCTGACCTGCGATCCCAAGTATCAGAGCCATAATCTTTACCACAAGTAATTCATCCGGACTGGAAAAGTGGAAAGGTGGGGTATCATGGATCCCAAGTTTATCTTTGTAACCGGCGGCGTTGTTTCCTCGCTGGGCAAGGGCATCACGGCGGCATCTCTGGGACGGCTGCTGAAATGCCGGGGCCTGCGGGTATGCATTCAGAAGTTTGACCCCTATATCAACGTCGATCCCGGAACCATGAATCCCTATCAGCACGGCGAGGTGTTTGTGACCGACGACGGCGCGGAAACCGACCTGGACCTGGGACACTATGAGCGCTTCATCGACGAAAACCTCACCCAGGCCAGCAACGTGACCAGCGGCCGCGTGTTCAAGACCGTCATCGACCGGGAGCGCCGGGGCGAATACCTTGGCGCGACGATTCAGGTCATTCCGCATATCACCAATGAAATCAAGCGCAACATCCTGGCCGTGGCCCGCGGCGACAATCCGCCGGATGTGATCATCACCGAAATCGGCGGCACGGTGGGCGACATCGAGAGCCTGCCCTTTCTGGAGGCCGCGCGCCAGATGCGCGCCGAAGCGGGCAGGGAAAACTGTCTCTACCTGCATGTGACGCTGGTGCCGTATCTCAACGCGGCGGGCGAGCTGAAAACCAAGCCATCCCAGCATAGCGTGCGCGAGCTTTGCTCCATCGGCATTTCACCGGACATTCTGGTATGCCGCGCCGAACATGAACTGCCCTATGACGTGCGCGCCAAGATCGCCATGTTCTGCAACCTGCCGGTAAACTGCGTGTTCCAGAATCTCAACGCCCGCAGCCTCTACGAGGTGCCGCTGCTGTTGCACCGCGAGGGGCTGGACGAGCAGGTGGTGAAAATGCTCGGCCTGCCGCAGGCTCCGTGCGATCTGACCGAGTGGACCGAGATGGTGGAACGCCAGCTTGCCAGCACCGACAGCGTCTGCGTTGCGCTCGTGGGCAAGTATGTGGAACTGCCGGACGCCTACCTGAGCGTCGTGGAGGCGCTTACGCACGGCGGCATCTTCCATGGCGTCAGGGTAAATATCAAGTGGGTGCCCGCCCAGGAGGTGACGCCTGAAAACGCGGGGGAGATGCTGGCCGGCGCGGACGGCGTGCTGGTGCCGGGCGGCTTTGGCTCGCGCGGGCTGGAGGGCAAAATCGCCGCAATTCAGTATGCGCGGGAGAATGGCCTGCCGTTTTTGGGGCTGTGCCTGGGCATGCAGATGGCTGTGGTGGAATTTGCCCGCCACGTGCTGGATCTGCGCGATGCGCACACCAGCGAGGTGGACCCGCACACCACCTATCCTGTGATCGACCTGATGGAGGATCAGGACCTGGGCAATCTGGGTGGCACCATGCGCCTGGGCAGGTATCGCTGCCAGCTCACCCCCGGCACCATCAGCGAAAGAGCCTATGGAACCAAGGAAATCTGGGAGCGCCACCGTCACCGCTATGAATTCAACAACGCCTTTCTGGAGCGCTTTACAGCCGGCGGCATGATCGTCGCGGGCCGCAACCCGGACCGCAACCTGGTGGAGATCGTGGAAATTCCCAGCCATCCCTTCTTTGTGGCGGTGCAGTTCCATCCGGAGTTCAAGAGCCGTCCCAATCGCCCGCATCCGCTGTTCCGCGAATTTGTGGGCGCGGCTTTGCGCCACCGCAGCGGAGCCGCAGACTGACCAGGAGGCCCGGTGCTCATGCGCTTCAAGGATTCACATACCATGGCAGCCTGCTATCTCAGCCTGATCACCCAGGCCGCCGTCAACAATCTTGCTCCGCTTTTGCTGCTAACCTTCCGTGCACAGTGGGGTTTGACGCTGGAACAGCTCACGCTGCTGACCACGCTCAATTTTTCGGTGCAGCTTGTGGTGGACCTGCTCTCCGCCAAGGTGGTGGACAAAATTGGTTACCGGCCCTGTATGCTGGCGGCGCATGTGCTGGCTGCCGCCGGGCTGGCGGGGCTTGCGGCGCTGCCTGCGATTTTCGGTTCCGCCTATGCGGGGCTGATGGCGGCGGTCGTGCTCTACGCCGTAGGCGGCGGGCTGATTGAGGTGCTTGTCAGCCCCATTGTCGAGGCATGCCCTACGCCGCGAAAAGAAGCGGCCATGAGCCTGCTCCACTCCTTCTACTGCTGGGGACATGTGGCGGTTGTGTTGCTATCCACGCTGTTTTTCCGCACGGTGGGGGTGGAGCGATGGCCTGTGCTGGCCTGCCTGTGGGCGCTGCTGCCGCTGGGCAATGCGCTGCTGTTTCTGCGGGTGCCCATCCGCAGCATTGCCCAGGGAGAAAAGCCGCTTTCCATTCGCGGGCTGATGAAGCAGAAGGTGTTTTGGCTACTGCTGGCGATGATGGTGTGCTCCGGCGCGTCCGAGCAGGGAATGAGCCAGTGGGCGTCGGCGTTTGCCGAGGCGGGATTGGGCATGGGCAAGGAAATTGGCGACTTGGCGGGTCCGTGCGCCTTCGCGCTGCTGATGGGAACCGCTCGTGCGCTGTACAGCAAATCCAGCGGACGCCTGCCCCTGCGCGCCGCCATGATGGGGAGTGCGGTGCTTTGCATCGCCTGCTATGTTACGGCGGCAGCGAGCGCAAACCCCGTGCTGGCGCTCATCGGCTGCGCGCTGTGCGGCTTCTCGGTAGGCATCTTCTGGCCGGGGACCTGCAGCACGGCGGTGGCCGCGCTGCCCGGCGGGGGCACGGCGATGTTCGCCCTTATGGCGCTGGCGGGCGATCTGGGCTGCACGGCGGGACCTACGGTGGTAGGACTTGCGGCCAATGCGGCTGGAGGCCGGCTGGCTGCGGGACTGTCGGTTGGCGTCGCGTTTCCGCTGCTGATGCTTTGCGCCGTTGCGCTGCTCGGCCGGCGCGGAAAAGGTGGCCGCGCCCCGCAAAAGGCGTAACCAAAACGCCCCGGAGGCTGCTTTGACAGCCGCCGGGGCGTTTTTGATTCACGAAGGAATGCATTCAACCCAGCAGCATCCGATCGCTGGCTAGCGCCTGTCCGCTGGCCTTCTCAAACAGGGACAGCAGGTCCTCCACCGTCAGGCGGTGCTTTTCTTCGCCGCTTACGTCCACCACGATGCGACCGTCGTACATCATGATCAGCCGATTGCCGTGAGCGATGGCGTCGCGCATGTTGTGCGTGATCATCAGCGTGGTCAGGTGGTCGCGCTGGATGATGCGCTCTGTGGTCTCCAGCACCTTGGCGGCGGTCTTGGGGTCGAGAGCGGCGGTGTGCTCGTCCAGCAGCAGGAGCTTGGGCTTTTGCAGCGTGGCCATGAGCAGCGTCAGCGCCTGGCGCTGGCCGCCGGAGAGCAGGCCCACCTTGGTGGTCAGCCGATTCTCCAGTCCCAGCCCCAGAATTTTCAGCAGCTCGCGGTACTGATCGCGCTCGGCAGCCGTGATGCCCACCCGTAGCGTGCGACGCTTGCCGCGGCGCAGGGCCAGGGCCAGGTTCTCCTCAATCTGCATGGTGGCGGCGGTGCCCATCATGGGGTCCTGGAAAACGCGGCCGATAAACCGGGCGCGCTTGTGCTCCGGAAGGCGGGTCACGTTCACGCCGTCAATGGCGATGGTGCCCGAATCGACCAGCCAGGTACCCGCCACGGCATTCAGCAGCGTGGATTTGCCCGCGCCGTTTCCGCCGATCACGCTGACGAAATCTCCGTCCTTGAGCGTGAGGGAAACGCCGTCCAGCGCGGTTTTTTCGTTGACGGTGCCGGGATTGAAGGTCTTGTGCAGGTCGATGATCTCAAGCATGGTTTGCGCCTCCCTTCGTGGTGGGCCGGTCAAGATAGCGCGCCTTCCAGTAGGGCACGGCCAGGAACAGCGCCACGATCACGGCGGAGAGCAGCTTCAGATAGTTGGAATTGATGCCGCTGAGGCTGACCACGGCCTGAATCACCACGTAGTAGATGATGGAGCCGACGGCCACGGCCAGGAGCTTGAGGGCGAAGTTGCGGAAAACTTTGCCGAAGATGACTTCGCCGATGATGACGGCAGCCAGGCCGATGACGATGGCGCCACGCCCCATGTTGATATCCGCGAAGCTCTGGTACTGAGAGAGCAGCGCGCCGGAAAGCGCCACAAGTCCGTTGGAGATCATAAGGCCCAGCACCTTGTTGAAATTCGTGTTGATGCCCTGGGCACGGGCCATATTGGCGTTCGCGCCTGTGGCGCGCAGCGAGCAGCCCAGCTCCGTGCCGAAAAACCAGTACAGCACGGCGATGATGACCACCGTAAACAGCCCTGCCACAAAGATGGGATGCTGCCAGAATCCCCGCGTACCCTTGGTTACGTCCTGCAGGTAGCGAAGGGATACGAGCAGATCGTACTTGTTGACATTGAGCGACTGGTTGGCCTTCATGCCCATGATGGCCAGGTTGACCGACCACAGGCCCAGCTGCGTAAGAATGCCCGAGAGGATGGCGGGAATGCCGCAGGCCGTATGCAGAAGCCCCGTCACCAGCCCGGCCAGCATCCCTGCAAGAATGGCTACCAGCAGCGAAAGCCACACGTTGCAGCCGCCGGTGATGAGCATGACGCCCACGGCGCCGCCGGTGCAGAAGGAACCGTCTACCGTCAGGTCGGCGATATCCAGCAGCTTATAGGTGATGTAGAGCCCGATGGCCATGACGCCCCAGACAAGGCCCTGGGAAACAGCGCCGGGCAGCGCGTTCAAAAAACTGGACAATGCACTTTCCCCCAATTCCGCAGCGGGGTGTGCCCGCTACCGGTGTTATCAAAAAACCGCAAAAACGGGGGAAAAGGCCGTTCGCCTTTTCCCACCGTTTTTGCGAACGCTCCGGGGCTTATTCGATAGCCGTATACCCCTCCGGCATGGCGATACCCAAGGCCTCGCCGATGACGGTGTTGAACTTGAGGGTGAAGTTTTCGGCATAGGCGATAGGCATGGTGGAGATATCCGCCTCGCCTGTAAGAATTTTGGCGGCCATCTTGCCGGTGGTCACGCCCAGGTCGTAGTAGCTGATGGACAGCGTCGCCACGCCACAGCCCCTGCAGATACCCTCCTCGCCGGCGATCACGGGCACGCCCGCGGGCTGGCAGATGTTGTCCACGATGCCGGTGTTGGCGGCCACGGTGTTGTCGGTGGGCACGTAAATCACGTCGCTGGCGTCTGCCGCGGTCTGTGTGACGGCGGCAGCATCATTGCTGTCGGCGAAGGGGTAGAGGGTGCAGGTGTAGCCCATCTCCTCCAGGTACCCCTTTACGGTATCCACCTGGTACTGGCTGTTGGCCTCGGCCGAGCAGTAGAGCAGGCCCACGTTCGTGGCATCGGGGAAGAGCGCTTGAAGCATGGCGGCCTGCTGGTCCAGCGGGGCCAGGTCGGAGGTGCCGGAGACATTGCCACCCACGGTGCCGCTAAAGTCGTCGATATCCAGCGCCACGCCGTATTCGGTAACGGAGGTGCCCAGAATGGGAATATCCGCCGTCGCGGCAACAGCCGCCTGCAGCGCGGCCGTGGCATTGGCCAGGATCAGGTCCACATCGGCGGCCACGAAGGAATTGACGATGGTGGAGCAGGTGTTGGAGTCACCCGCGGCGTTCTGTACGTCAAAGGTGACAGCGCCTCCCAGCTCCTCGGTGAGCGCGTCCATGAAGCCCTGCGTGGCGGCGTCCAGCGCATCGTGGGTGACCAGCTGGCACACGCCTACGGTATAGGTCTGTCCTTCAGACATGGCTGCCCCGGCGCAGAGCAGCAGCATAGCCGCCGTCAGGATGGAAACGAGTTTCTTCATAAATACCTACCTCCCTACAATGGTTTCCAAGGATTTTCAAACGGGCATAGCCCGGATGAAGCGCTTAAAAAGCAGAAAACGCCCCCTTTTTCCCGCCTTGCCGCGGAAAAACAAAGGGCGCATCATCGCGCGGTACCACCTCTGCTTCGCCGGAAACGGGTTCCGGCCTCATGAGCAACCAGCATTGCTCACAGACGGGTAACGGGTCTGACCCGGTCCGGCCTACTTTCGGGTTTCAGCCGGACGGCTCCGGAGTGGAATCCACCGCTTTCCCGCGCCCCCTCGCACCACCCGGGGGTTCTCTGGGCGGGAAGGATGCGGCCACGTCGCTCCATCAGCGCCTTGTATGGGATGCATTGTATACCTCAACCCGACGGCAAGTCAAGCACAAAATATCCGTTCTTGCCTTAAGTTTCTCCAAAAGCCGCAAAAGTGTTGATTTTGAAGGAAACGCAGGCTTTGTATTTTCCCTGTTTCGCGCGATGAAATATAAAACGGGGCTGGCTGTCATGTTTTTCTTATGCATTTCTATGGTGCGAGACTTGCGCTTTGCTTAAGTAAAGTTATATAATGCTTGCAACCCCAATCACTGATAACAGGAGGGACCAACGTATGAAAAAGATCGTAGCCATCCTACTGGCGGTTCTGATGATGATTCCGGCGCTCGCCCTGGGCGAGAACGTCGTCAAGATCGGCGTGTTTGAGCCCGCCTCCGGCGACAGCGGCGCGGGCGGCAAGCAGGAAATGCTGGGCATGCAGTACGCCAACAGCGTGCAGCCCACCGTCGAGATCGGCGGGGAGACCTACACCGTTGAGCTCGTCTATGCCGACAACGGCTCTTCCGCCGACAAGGCGCCTTCCGCCGCGCAGCAGCTGGTCAGCGAGGGCGTGAGCGTGGTGCTTGGCTCCTACGGCTCCGGCGTGTCCATCGCGGGCTCTCAGTATTTCGCGGATGCGGGTATCCCCGCCATCGGCGTGACCTGCACCAACCCGCAGGTGACCGCGGGCAACACCCACTACTTCCGCATCTGCTTCCT
>CALVNG010000018.1 GCA_944349545.1 uncultured Eubacteriales bacterium | reverse complement strand
TGGCGCTGGGCCGGGCGATGCGGATGTTTTCCAGGATCGAAGTCTTGAATAGACGGCTGTTCTGGAAAACGAATGCTGCCTGCTCCATGAGCACATGCGGGTCCATCTGACGCACGTCTACGCCGCCAACTTCCACCACGCCGGAATCGACGTCCCAGAATCGTGGAATCAGGCTGGCAGCCGTGGTCTTGCCTCCGCCCGAGGGGCCGACCAGCGCGACCACCTGCCCCGGCTGCGCACAGAAGGAGATATGGGAAAGCGCAGTCGTCTGCGCGCCGTCATAGGTAAAGCTCACATCCTTGAATTCCACTTTGCCGCCTTTGGGCATTTGCGGATGCTGGGGCGCTAACAGCGTCGGCGCGCACATCACCTGATCAATGCGGCCAAGCGCCGTACTGGCCAGCATCATGCCGGACGCGGCAAACATGATTTTGGCCAGCGCCGTGGAGATGATTGCGGAAAACACCGCATAAAAGGCAAAGTTGGTTATGAAGCCTGCAAAGTTGCCTCCGGCCAGCGCCGCAGGCGCAAGAAACAGCGCCACCGGAACCATGAATACAAACGCGCCTTCGGTGAACGTCAGGTTGACCGACTGCGGTACACTGCAGACCTCGCCCTCGAAGCGTCCGGCTTTTTCGCTGTATTCTTCGATTGCCTGCTTAAACGCCTTGAACGAATCGACGGTCTGCTGGAAGATCTTGACCACGGGGATGCCGCGCACATATTCGGTGCCCGCCTTGCTTATGCGATCCTGCGCCGCCTGATATTCGGCCATAAATCCGGCGTTTTTACCGCCCATCATGGAGAACATCGCCGCGATGGAAATGACAGCCGCCATGAGGCAGGCTGCACCCATCCGCCAGTCAAACACGAACATGAGCGCTACCATGCTGATGAACAGCGTGATGGTGCCAACGATGTCCGCCAAATTATGCGCGAGCAGCGTTTCCGTCTCAGCCGCCGCTGCATCCAGGCGATTGCGGATCAAACCCGACGCGTTCGAATCAAAGAAGCCCAACGGGGCCCTCAGCGCATGAGCAATGCCCCGCTTGCGGATGTTGGATGCCGTGCGAAACGCCGCCAGATGCGTGCACATCAATCCCGCAAAATACAGCAATATGCCGCCTACCGCAAAGCCAAAGGCCATCAAGCCGTAGCGCGCAATGCTTTGCGCCTGCATCCAGTTCGGCGCTACGGCAATCAGATCACGCGCCACCAGCCATATGCAGATGTAGGGCGCCATGCTCATGAGCATGGATACCGCAGACAGCGTCAGGCCAAGAAACGTAAGCTTCTTATGGCTGCCCGCATAGTCCAACAGGACGGAAAGGGCGTTTGGTTTTTTCTGTTTCATCATGGACCCTCCTTTTGAAGTTAGGAAATGCTAACTTGTGGGGCAAAAAACCGGGGGATTTCCCCCCGATATTGCTTTCCATTCATGAGTCCCGAGGCATTTCACGGAGCATTATGGCTCCAGCCACTTCTCCCAGCCTGCTGTGTAAAACTCACGCAGCTGGTCCACATAGCGCAGTGCGGTATCCCGGGGCATGTCGTGGATCACCACCTCAAAAATGCCGCCAAACATACCGCTGGCAACAATGTGGCACAGGTCGCGGTCCAGCTCCAAGACCTGATGGCCAAGCCGCCGAAGCACCTCCATATAACGCAGTGTGGCTTCCACCTCCACATCGACCATATTGTGCACAAAATGCTCGTAGCTCGTTCCCTCGGCCCTGGTAAGCAGCAGTTTGACCGCTTCACGATGATCGCAGATGTATTCCACCATCCACCGAATGCAGGACGAGGATTCCAAACCCATGCGTTGGGGCTGTTCAGCTTCAGGCAATTCAGCAAAGGTTGTCTGCGCCTGCATAAAGCGGCCCATCAGCGCTGCGGCGTGGGGTTCGACGATGGAGGCGAAAAGAGCCTCCTTGCTGGAAAAGTATCCATAAAATGCGCCTGTCGTCACACCGGCGTTTTTAACGATTTGGCGCAAGGAAGCGCCTAAAAACCCCTTTTCCAGGAACTCGTCCAAGGCTGCCCGCTGTATGTTTTCCATTGTGATGCTTGCCTTCTCTTCCATGGCCGCCTCCATATAACACTGCTATGTAACGCTGTTATTATATCTCTCGTCAAATGGGCTGTCAATAGTGCAATAAAAAAACGGTTACTCATCCCGACTGGAATACTTCCGCCTTTCATTCAGACCTGAATCGATATATGAAGGTTGACAAAATCGGAAGATGAAAGCATAATGACATTGAGTTAGAAATACCAAACAAGAAACGCGTTCTTTGGCGCTAGCATAAAGGAGTTACTGGAATGTTGAATGAAAAAGACGACGTCAGTTCCGTCACAAGGGCACAACCGGTGTTTCCGGGTATCATGCTGATTTATTTAAGTGTGCACGGTAAAGCGGCTCATCTTTCAGAAGCCTCGCCTTTCTCAAAGGATGTGTTCGAGATTTTTCATTGCCGAGAGGGCCGGATGGAATTGAATATAGGAGGCGAGTATTGCTATGTTTCTCCCGGAGACCTGCTGATTGCCCGGGCGGAAAAGATTTCTTCGGAGGTTTACTTGCCTTTGCATCATTGTCATGGCTTGATTGTACGTGTTGACGTTCGGAAAACGCCCCATTGCCTTTCTTGCATTTTGCAGGACGTCAATGTACAGCCTCAGCTTATTGCCGAACGTTTCTGCGGCAGACGGGTATACTTTATCGCACGTTCAAATCCCTCGTTTGAGCATATCTTTTCAGAAATATACGCGATCCCGGATGCAATCAAAGAAGGCTTTGCAAAAATCAAAGTCCTGGAACTGATGCTGTTTCTCAGCGTGTTTGATGTACAGGAAACGGAGCGGAGCCGTCGCGGCTTGCCTCCGTCGCAGGTGCATCTGGCCAAATCCGTCGCCGCATATCAGTTGGAACATATGGGGGAACGGTATACATTGGATCGGGTTGCCAAAGTGTTTGGCGTTTCCTGCACATGCATCAAAAACTCATTCAAGGCGGTTTATGGCGTTTCTTTCTATGCATTCATCAAAGCCAGGAAGATGGAATCCGCTGCCTATATGCTGGAACATACGGACAAGCCCATTGCCGAAATTGCCGGCGACCACGGCTATGACAACAGCAGTAAATTCGCCAGTGCATTTCGTTCGGTAAAAGGCATGTCCCCGGGAGCATACCGTCAGCAGAATCAAAAAACCCTTGAAAGAGGGGAATCAGAAGCTCAAGCCTATCCTGTTTTCGGATAGAACCCGGCTATTCGCGCGATGCAGAGGAAACTTGGATTTCAGGATGCTGCATACCGGGCTTTTTTGCAACAATCCACCACTCCTCAAACCAAATATGTTTTTTTGCCTGATTTCTCCCGTTATGGCAAAATACTTGTCTGTTTGGAACCGGGATTTACCTTTTGGAGCAGCGCAGAGCGTATCTATCCGCTATAATTCATCGTGTGTTTTCTCTGTTGTCTGGCGGTTGGATTTTGCCAATTAGGCTGTACGGAGGTCCGTGATGTCCGAGGAAGTTATGGTCAGGCATTGTTCGCCAACACTGGCTGGTTTGAAAACCGGGAGCATGTTTTCATACCCTTTTGCAAATAGCAACGATTTGCGCAATTCGGTCAGATACTGGAATCGCCTGTTTTTCGGAAAAGGCTTGCGGGTATTGCCGCTGTGTCATCGCAACGGTCGTGCTTTGATTTATGTTTTCAGACCCAAAAAGCTAGATCAGGATTTGCAGGACGATATCGCTTGTGATCTGTTGCATCGCTGCGGCTACTGTGACAAGGCCCCTCAGAAATGCATTCTTCACCTTATGAAACGTTTGAAGGAAGACGGCGCTTTTCCGCATGAAATTGGCCTGTTTCTCGGTTATCCACCGATTGACGTGCAGGGCTTTATCGAAAACAAGGCAAAAAACTCAAGATGCGTGGGATACTGGAAGGTTTACGGCGATGAGCAGGCCGCGCGCAAAAGGTTTGAGCTCTATGACAAGTGTACGCGAATCTACTGCCAACTCTGGGCAAAGGGAAGGAATATTGAACGGCTTACAGTAGCCGGTTGATAGAAAGAATACAGGAAAGGTTGGTTGGAATATGAGTAAAATTGCGGTTGTGTACTGGAGCGGTACCGGCAATACGGAATCCATGGCAAGCGCTGTGGCAGAAGGCGCGAAAAACGCCGGTGCAGACGTCGCTATGCTTGCTGCTTCTGAATTTGGCGCTTCCATGATGGACCAGTACGATGCCGTTGCCTTTGGTTGTCCTTCCATGGGCGCTGAACAGTTGGAGGAAAGCGAGTTTGAACCGATGTTCACAGATTGTGAAACCAAACTGCGCGGAAAGCGCATCGCCCTGTTTGGCTCCTATGGCTGGGGAGACGGAGAATGGATGCGCAACTGGGAAAACACCTGTCGTGAGGACGGCGCCATTCTCACTCACGACAGCGTCATTTGCCAGGAAGCTCCGGACGATGATACGCTCAATGCCTGCGAAGAACTTGGCGCCGCATTGGTATGACGGCGGCTTCTCCTTCGCCAGGCCTCATATGCTGGGTATGAAAGGCTTGCTTTGAAGAAAAGGGTTCTCATGCTGCGGATGCAGCCGGTCTTATTTCCGACTGCATCTGCATTTCGAATGCCCAGGATGCCATGACCATCAAAAGAGGGGAGATTTGACTCACGTACCCATTGAATATCCCTCCCGTGATATCGTTGCTTGTATCATTCTCATGAGTGCGGACGCCAAAAGGACACCGATATGGACAGCATGTCGGTGTCCTTTCTTAACGCATATGCTCGTACCGCAAACATAGCCGGTATTGCTTTCAAATCTGGCAAACATCGGCCAAATTTGCGGCTTTTGTTTTTCCATCAGCATGAAGCGAAGCGATTCGCCGGGGGATGGGTGAGCAGACTGCTTTCGTTTCTATCATTCGCTGCTCTCCGGAGACGGCTGTCTGGCCTTGTCGCATCCGCTTGGTGAAAAGCCGTCGTTGCTTTGTGAGAATCGTTTGCCCTTCGCTGATAGACGATCAGAAGAATCGCGTGGCCATGCATACCAAGTCCGACCACGCGATTTGTTGCCCTGATTCTTCTGCGGGAAAACGGGCCCCATTATGCGCCGATTGCGTTCCCGGTGTAAAGCTCATAATACCGGCCCTTTTGCGCAATCAGCTGATCGTGGGAGCCGCGTTCAATGATGCGGCCCTGTTCCAGAACCATGATGCAGTCCGCGTTTTTCACGGTGGACAGCCGGTGGGCAATCACAAAGGTGGTCCGGCCGCACATCAGACCGTCCATGCCCTTCTGAACCAGTTCCTCCGTCCGGGTATCAATGGAAGAGGTCGCTTCATCCAGAATCAGTACCGGCGGATCAGCTACGGCGGCGCGGGCAATGGCCAGCAGCTGCCGTTGCCCCTGGGAGAGGTTGGCCCCATCGCCCGTCAATACAGTTTGGTAACCATCCGGAAGACGGCGGATGAAGCCGTCCGCGTTGGCCAGCTTCGCGGCTGCAATGCATTCTTCATTTGTTGCGTCCAACCGTCCATAGCGGATATTGTCCATTACCGTGCCGGTAAACAGATGGGTATCCTGAAGCACAATGCCCAAACTGCGACGGAGGTCGCCTTTTTTGATTTTGTTGATATTGATTCCATCATAGCGGATTTTACGGAATCTCTGTTTTGCCGGATTTCCTGGTTCCTGACGATCCGGCGCTTGCCAAAATTCCCATAAAGGACACGGAGCCGATGCCGTTTGGCATTTACTATACATCGCTCCAAGGGAAGCCCGGGCTCAGGGCTTTTATCCAGTGCGCCAAAGAGGATTTTGCATAGGAACTCACAAAAGCAGGCACAGGGATTCACCGCAGATTGACGGGAATCCCTGTGCCTGCTTTTCTTATCCGTATGGAGCAAAGCCTGCCCGCGCGCGCTGGCGGACAGGAGCAAAACAAACATGTCAGATATATTGCCGGATAGGAACGGCGGTATGGAATTGCGATTGCCGCGGCATTTCCTGGTGATTGTATGCCGGGAAAACATCCCCCATGAGGTAACCGCGGCCGGTCATCGCATTGCGTGCTTCTGCGCCGTTGCGCCTCAGATAATGCCCATGGCCTTTGCTTCGCTTTCGCTCAAGTCGTTCAATTCCTGCAGGATGCCGCTGCTCCTGTACCGGGTCAGCTGCTCGTTGATATAGTCGCACAGATCGGTGTTGCCCTTCATGAGAATAAAACCGACGCCTTTGATTTCGGGATTGACGATGTCATAATCGCACTGACAGATCTGCTGGTCGACGATGGCTTGGACGAGGATGTCGGCAAACGCCCTGTCAAACGTCGTAAACACTGCGGCGTCTACCTTGCCGGATAGCAGCGCGTCCAGCGCGGCGTCGTTGTCGGCATAGGTGACGACCTCCGCTTCGGGATACTGCAGGCGGGTGTTGTCCACCTGGACCGTTGCCGTTACCGCGGCAATGCGCGCTTCGGACAGCGCTTCCTCGCTGTCGATCAGCGGGCTGGCGGGGTGCTGCGGATCGGCGCGGAGAAAGACCTCGTCCCCCTCTATGTCTGTGACAAGGATATTATCGGTCATGGTGAAGCGTTCAAGGCGTTCTTCGGTAATGCTCCATACGTTGGCGGAAATGTCCGCCTCGCCGTTTTCGCAGGCTGCGATCTGTTGCTCGGTTACGTCGTAGAACACGTATTCCAACGTTACGCCCAGATCTTCGGCAAGCTGCTCACAGAGAAAGGGCACATAGCCGGAGGGTTGTCCCGCACGGTCGGCATATTCCCGGATTCCTTCGGGCACCCGATAGCTCATCTTGCTGTTTCCGGACTGAACTGCCACAAGCAGCGTTCCCCGCTCCTGGATCGCCTCAACGGAATGAGCGGCGATCTGTGCGTCGGCTTGGGCGTGGGCGCAGCAAACCGACAGCGCGAGGATGAGGAGAAGCAGAATACCGATCGCTTTTTTCATTGTCGTGCCTCCTTGAATCGTTGGAAGATAAAGGGCTTGACTGATCCGCTCGCTTGACGGATACAAGCGGCGTTCATTGCGCTTGGGAATGCCCTGGTTCCACCGCGTACATGCCGTCTCCGGTCACCAGAAGATCATGGAAGAACTCAAGGGCCGCAAGCTTTTCTCCCTGGGGAGAATAAAGCGTGTATACGCAGGTATGCCCCGCATAGGGCAGCGCGCTTCGCTTGCAGGTGACGACAAGACCGGCGAGCCAATCCAGCGTTTCCCGCGTTTCGTCCTCGTCGGGCATATACTCGCGTTCGCCCGACCGGGGATCGGAATAGGAGACGGCGAGGGACGCCACCTCAAAGAGGGTTTCATCCAAGCCGCAAAACGCCGCCAACGGCTCGCGGGGGATGCTCTTGGGTTCCAGCCATGCGGGAACTGCCGTTTCATGAATCATGATTTCATGAAACAGCGCTTCATACAACGCGTGCGCGTTTGGCTCCGGATTTTCCGCCGCCCGGTCGCCCGAAACGGCCAGCGGGATCACTTCCGCGCTTCCGTCCGCGCCGTAGCGTACGGCGCTAAAGGTATTCAGGCCAAAATCGACTGCTCCTGCGGGCTGCGGCTCCAGCGGCCATGGCTGCGCCGACTCAATGAGACTGAGCAGCTCAAGCATGCGCCAGAAATCCACTTGCCCCACAGAAACGACGGAAGCTGTTTTCGCGAGAAACGCCAGCCGCGCTTCATCCGTATCCGGCAGCGGCGCAGCGTTTTCATATCGCCAAATACAGCCCTCATCATCCAGAAAGGTAGCGGATGATCTGCCGCCCCAGCCATCCTGTTGATAGCAGCACATGAGAATGATCCGCGGGCTGCGCGTTTCGTCTGCCAATGCAGCGCCCTGGAGCAGGAAACATGCGGCGATCACAATCGCCGCCAGGCGTTTTATCAAACGGGAGATAGGCCGCCCTCCTTTGTGAGTCCCAAACCGTCGGAAAACCCGGCGGCGCTTACAGGATTTCAAAGCTTTGCATGATCTCTTCGGCGTCGCTGTCGGTTACGTTGGTCAGCGTAAGCGTATAGATGTAGCCGTTCGCCACGCAGAAATACTGCTTCTGCTTTAGGCCCGCCTGTGCGGTAAAGGTGCCGACATAGTAGGACGTTCCGTTGATATCGACCGGCCCGCTGAGCTCAAAATCCGCAATTCCCTGACTGCTGAGCATTTCCTGATAATGGGATTCCAGCAAGGCAAAATTGTCCATCGTCACATCGCCCGCGGGCTCGCGAACAACGTTGAAATTGGCACTCGCGTCGGCAGCACAGTACAGGCTCGTATTGGCTGCTGCAAGCTGATCCAGCAGGCTCTGATCGATGCCGTTGGCGGAGGCGATTTCTTCGCCGACGCTTGCCACGATCTGAGCGACATATTCGCTGTCAACGGCTAACCAACCTTCGGGAAGCCGCACGCTAAAGCCGTAGTCCGATACGATTGCGGCGCTCTCCGAAGGCTCGGACGCTATTGCCGCAGCGGCGTCGTCCGTATGGCTCAAAACAAGCGTCACGTCATTCAAAACCCACGTGAGAGTGCCGTCCGGTTGCAGGGTAAAAGAACAGGATTCGCCGTTTTCTACCATTACCGTAACGGTCGAGCCGCTTTGCGTCCAGGTGCAGGCGCCCTCTCCTTCGCTGGAGGTCAGCATGCCCGTGCCGTCTGCGTCGAGCAGCAGACTCAATTCAACGTCCAGCGTAGATGTATCGGTAATGATGATGCCATCGGCTTCGGCGGCGGTCAGCTCCCATGCGCCCGCGACGGAATCCGCCGCCGCCCGTGCAAAGGTCATCGTATCGCCGGCCGCATCCTCTCCCAGCAGCGTTCCATCCGCTTGCAGGACATACGACATGGAACCATCGGCGTCCTCAACCAGGATTTTTCCGTCCGACTCCGTCCATGTACAAGGATAGACTTCGTCATTGACCGTTTGCGCGCCCGTTCCGTCCGCCTCCAGGCGCATGGTCATGACCAGGCCCTGCTGCGCCAGGTTTTCGTATGTGGTGCCCTCGATCACAATGGAAATCAATTCCCAATCGCCTTCCACCATCGCGCCCTGTGCGATGGCCGGCACGGCAAAGAGCAGCAGCGCCATGAAAAACCCCAGCATTCGTTTCATAAGCAGTCCTCCTTTTATTTTGATAAGGAATCCCCCTACCACTTGCAATCGATTGGCGCGCAGCGGATGATGGAGCGCGCCCGGTATGGATTCAATTAGGCGTCAGCTGCGTCCAGCCGTCGGGAGCGCCGCCGGCCGGGCCGAAATAGAAGTCATCCCCGCTTTGGTAGACCGCGTCGTATGCCGTACTGACCTTGACGGCGCCGCCGTCCAGCGTGGCGTATTCCTGCTGATCGTAGATATAATCGCTCCAATCATTTGCCCATTCGTCTGACGTGTAGGCGGAAACATCGTAATCGTTCAGGTAGGCTTGCGCCTGGGCTTCGGTCATGAGGGCGATTTGATTTGTCTGCTGGGCCATGATCAGGTTGCGGATATCGCGGCCATACGACTGCTTTAGATGGATGAATTCATTGCGCTGCAGGCAATTATCGAGGATCATGGCAGTCTGAACCTTGTACTTTTCCAGGGCCGCTTCATCGGTTGCGATGCAAAACGAGGTTATCGGTATGGTCCAGGGCCGGTCCGTGCTGAGCACGTATCCGTTGCCGGAGGTATATTCAATGCAGATACACAGGCAAAGCGCGTCCGCCACGTAGCTGTTTCCATCGCCGGCGGTAAAGCGATAACGGCGAAAAGAGGCCGTACCTTCGGATTTGCCCGGCCATACCGTGTAGCCATACGGGCCGGCAAGGGATTGCAGCCCGCTGACCTGGCTGTCCAGATAAGCCTGCGCAATCTGCTGCAGCATCGACAGAAGCGTGTCGTCCGCCGGCGTTTCCTGGATGACCACGCCCTCTGTTCCCAAAACGCCGTTGAAACACATATCCAGGAATTCACCCGCGTTTTTGTAGCGGAGATAGGTGATATACGTCGTCATGTCGATGCCATCCCGGCGCTGCGTCAGACCTGTGGCGTCCAGGCATTCCAGATAGTCCTGCGAGGTCTGGATGATCATCTCCGCCTGCCCGTCCGGGCTGACAAAGCTGGCAGTAGCCACGCAGGGATTGATGGTGCTGATAAAGTTCCAGTTGGTCTGCAGCTGCGCCGTCCAGCCGCGCGGAAGCATGGTATCCAGAACAGCTACGCCGGTGGAGGGGTCCGTCAGCGTAACGTATGCGCCAAAGACGCCGGCAGAAACGGATTCGTTTGCGTCCAGCTGCCCCGCCAGATCCGATGGATGAATGGCGCGGGCGGACGTTTGCGGCAGACCGCCGATCCAGATCACGGCCAGTAGGGCGCAGAGGATCGCAGTCCGAAATCTGAGATTCATCCGCTTGCCTCCCTTGAAATGTTTCTCGGCTCTTTTCTTCACGTTGCTTTGTCTCAGCCGCCGCCATCGCCGCGCACTCATGTTTCCACGCGCTCGTCCACGAGAAAGACCATGTTTTCTAGCGCCGCGCAAAGCCTGGGATGGCGAATGACGAAATGAATCGCGGGCGCCTTGCATTTGGATACGCCTACCCACTTTCCCTTGCGAATAAAAATCTGCAGATTGTGGAACGCGCTGCGTCCGACTTCCCGAGCGGCATAGCCGGGGGCCGCCGCCGCAAACGCGCGCGTCAGGCGCAAATGCTCCTGATAGTCGGCCTCATCATAACGAAGCTCCGCGCCGCAAAATAATCCCGACAGGGCGAGCGAAGGCGGTTCGGCCCGGAACGCCGCCGGCGAGAGCACCGGAAATTCCTCCTCATACGTGCTGCTTTGCATGAGCGAGGCAACAAACGCGCGGCTTCGCGCGAACGCGCGGCGTATGTTTTCCTGTTCGGAGGGGGAGACGCCGTTTTTTTGCAGAATGCGCACAAGGCATTCGTCCGACAGGGTATGCGGCGGAAGAGCGGTCAGCACCGCGCGGCATTCGCCGACTTCGCGCGCATCGGCGAACAAAAAAGAGCTGTACGCGCCTTCGGAGGCGTCGCGGTAAATATCCATCAGCGGCTGCGCCATTCGCAGGATGGCGTCTGCTCGCCTTCTGTAATAGGGCAGATCGCTTTTTGCCTGTGAAAAGTGGCATCGTCCATGCGCAAAATCTCCGGTGATGCACTCGCCCTCCACCGCCGACGCGCCGGAACAGAACAGCAGATGGCCGTATACGCCGTTGTGCCTGCCGCGCAGATACCATGGGGAAATCTGCCCCGTCATGTACAGGGGTATCCAGCTTTCCAGCCCCAGCATCATTTCCGCGTAGGGGCGGTTCAGGTCGTGCACCATGTCCAGATGAAGCCCCTTTTTCAGAATGGCCGCCAGCCCCAGCATCCACTTTTTAGAAAATTCCATGTCCCGCGCCAGCTCTTCCATGGGCATATCGCTGCATATAAACACGGGTTCCCGCGAGCGGGAAAGCGCGGTGCTCTTGAGAAAGTCCAAAAGCGCCTGGCGGAAATTCTCCAGCCCGTAATGCATCTTGGACGACGGTAGCTGAAACGGGACGGTAGGGATCTTCAGCTGATCGAAGCGGACGGCGCGTATGTAGTCGTTCAGGTCGAACTCATCCAGCTTTTCCAGAAAAGAGAAGGTGGAGTCGGGCTGACCTGCCTCGCCGCTTAGCAGCCACCGCGCAAGAGCGGCGGAGCATGAGGCGTCATCCGACAGAGCCTCCGGCGGCTGACCCAGCAGCCGGGCCAAGTCGGCGCGTTCGGTTGCGTTCCTGCAGCGCCGCGCCGTGAAATTGCCCACCGCCCGCGCAAATGCGGCGGGGTTTGCCGGCGTGCGCTGTCCCTTGCGGATGCGCGACAGATAGGATGGGTCAAAGCTCAGCGCTCGCGCCATTTCGCCTGATCGAAGGTGCAGCACGTTGACGAGCAGATCGAAGTTTGCCGCCAGCCGGGTCTGGCCGTCCTCCTCGTATCCCAGCGATTTGCGAAAAACGCTCAGCACGCTTTCCTCTGACGCTGCAGGTATCCCTTTTTGCTCCGCCAGCAAGGCGATTCCTTTCGCAAGACGCGCGAGTGCCTCGCTGTCGGGAGCGGGCCTTCGCTCTGCGCTGCGATAGCGGCTGATAATGGCGGGCGAAAGGTCGGAAGCCTCCGCCAGCTCAAGGGCAGTAACGCTCAGCCGTCGCAGGTATTCGTTGAGCATTTCATGGAATGGCATGGCGCTTTCCTTCTTTCCTGCCCGGTGTGGATGTACGTATGTTTGTTTTTTATTATACCATCTCCTTAGGGAATGCGGCAAATGATTGACAATTAGTCAATGACATTTTGGCAATACGCATTGACGGCAGGTTTGGAAAAGAAGGCGTTCTTTCGCTTTTGCAATAGGCTGAGCTTGCGGGCAATTCATCGGCGCAGACGGGCTGTTTGCTCATGGAATCAACCGCCCAAAGTTGGTTCGCAGCTGATAAAGCGGGGCTTTCCGTTCCCGGAAAGCCCCGTACAGACCGTCAAATCAGGCCGGTTTTGGCGACCTTTTTGAACGGGTTTGGAGGACCCGTGGGTCCTCCAAACCTCCTATGTTTTTTTTACAGCTTGAATCCCCTGAGAAACGAGGCCATTGGTGCGCTGGAGATGAACGCATACCTGAGCCGACTGTGATTCGCATTTTTGGAATCAGCCGGTGCCATCGCAATCGCTCAACTCGCCATTCAAGTCAGCAAAGGCAGAATGCTGTCGGCCAGCGCCGTCAGCAGCAAGTAGCAGCTGGTGGCTCCCGCATCCAGTACGCCGCGGGAACGTTCTCCCAGCCGGCTGGCACGGCCGATTTTTGCCACCATGTTCTCGGTGGACCTCCATCCGGCGCTTGCGGCCTCCTTCATGGCAGACAGGCATTCATCAAAGCCGTGCCCGGCAGCCAGACTGTCCGCAAAGGCATCCTTGGCGGGAACCAACGTATCCAGCAGGGTTTTATCGCCCACCTGCGCACTGCCGATTTCCATTACGCCTTCGACGGCTGCGCTTAGCATTTGGGCGAAATCTTCGGCCGCAATTGCTTCCCTGCCTTCTGAAGCCATGCTCATGCCCTCGAACAGAACGCCGTAGAGCGGTCCCATAGATCCGCCGATATCCTCCATAAGCGTTTGGCTGATGATGGCGAATGCTTCGGAAACAGAGGGGGATTGACCCTCCAGACGTTCCCTGCACATGGTAAACCCCTTGTTCATATTGATACCATGATCGCCGTCACCGATTTTGCCGTCGATCTCGCTGAGGTAATCCTTGTTGAGCTGGATGGTCTGAATCAGGCCGTCCGCAATTTCTTTTCCGTACTTCGCGCTCAGTACCATGGTGCCCCTCCTGTCAGAACTGCCTTAGGCCCATGCTGTCGGCCGGATAATCGATGCATTCTTTCAGCTCGTCGTCAAGCTTCATCACGGTCAACGTAACGCCCATCATTTCCAGCGAGGTAAAGTAGTTTCCGACATAGGATCTGTACAGCCGGATGCCATGATCAGCCAGGATATCCGCGACCTTGCTGAATACGATGTACTGCTCCATCACCGGCGTGGCGCCCAGGCCGGACAGCAGCACAACCACTTCATCCCCGGCGGCAAAGGGCAGATCAGGCAGGATCAGATCCAGCATTTTCTGCGCCATCTCATCAGCGGTAACCAGCGACTCTACGCTTACGCCGGGTTCACCGTGGTGCCCGATGCCGACTTCCATCGTGCCCTCTTTGATTTCAAAGTTTGGGTGGCCTACGGCGGGAATGGTGCATGGCGCAGTGCCGATTCCCACGGAGCGCGTGTTGTCAATGGCTTTTTGCGCGGCGGCGATGACCTCATCCAGACTTGCGCCCATGGCGGCTTTCGCGCCGCCAACCTTCCACATCAGCACTTCGCCTGCGACGCCGCGGCGTTTTTCCCGCTCATCCTTTTTGGCAGAAGCACAATCGTCGTTGGCAACAACCGTTTTGACGGTGATGCCTTTGGCGCGTACCTTGCGCACGGCCATCTTCACATTCATATTGTCGCCGGCATAGTTGCCATACAGGCAGGCAACGCCGCTGCCCTGATCCGCTGCCATAAAGGCATCCTCAAACGCCTTGGCGGTAGGGGAGGAAAAGATCTCTCCCACGGCGACGGCGTCGCACATGTTTTTGCCAATGTAGCCGATAAAGGCGGGCTTATGTCCGGAACCTCCGCCGGTCACGATGCCTACCTTCCCCTCCGCAGTTTCACCCGCATACTTGAGCACGCGCGGATTTTCCGTAGCGGCCACAAGATCGGGGTGAGCTTTGACAAACCCCCTGAGCATGTCCTCCACGACATAATCCGGATTGTTTACAATACGGTTCGCCATCATATCCTTCCTTTCCTCATCGCGGGGTTTACAAACCGCGGTTGACGATGTCCGCCAGAGGCGCATACTGGCTGGAAACGCCGCGGTAGACATTTTTATAGATGTTGAACAGTTCCATGTAAAGCGCGTGATTTTTCATGTTTGGCTCGCTTACGTTGTCCACCTGTACCCAATCCTTGACGATGGAATAATCCTTGAATACGCCGGTCTTTACGCCGATCATGATGCAGTTGCCCTCCGGAGCGCCGCGCGTCGTCTTTTGATAGGCCACCGGCACGCCGAAGATATCCGCCACGATCTGGCGCCACAGGGGACTTTGGGCTCCGCCCTCGCTGGCAAACAGAGGCTCTTTCATCTTGATGCCGGCGTCCTTCATAAAGGTGTAGTTGTCGTAGAGCGCCAGCGCGGCGCCTTCCATCAATGCCCGCAAAAGATGTCCGCGCGTATGGTTGAGCGACATGCCAAAGATGACCGTGCGGGCGTTGGGGTCCCAGATGGGGGTACGCTCGCCGCTGAAATACGGCAGAATCAGCAGCCCCTCGCTGCCGGCTGGGACAGAGGCCGCCTCCAGATTCATCACATCAT
Organism: uncultured Eubacteriales bacterium; assembly: GCA_944349545.1. Taxonomy (GTDB): domain Bacteria; phylum Bacillota; class Clostridia; order Christensenellales; family Aristaeellaceae; genus Limiplasma. The sequence goes on along the minus strand of CALVNG010000018.1, from coordinate 18,263 downwards.
AGACATTCAGCCCGATGTCTCTGCTGAACGCATGCTCATACTGGGCAAAAGTGTCGCGGAAATAGCGGGTACAGCTTCCACAGGCAATGGTGGCGCCTACAGCCGCAAAAGCATTTCTGGAATTGTTGCTGGCTGGAATGTTGATGAGATTCTTGGGGTAGTGGTTGCTGTTGGAGATCACGCCCATACAGCCGGCTGTACCCATGGTCACAACCCAGTCGCCGTCTTCGATGGCGCCGTTTGCCAAATAAGCCATATTGCAGTCTACGCCTCCGGCAAAGACAGGCGTGCCTTTTTTCAGACCGGTGCGCTCCGCTGCTTCTCCGGTTACCTCGCCGATGATTTCGTCACATGCGAAAGGTTCGGGGAATTTGTCCGGGTCCAGGCCGATCTCCTTCAGCATGGCGGTATCCCAGGAGCGAGTCTCCATGTCAAAGGCAATGCCAATCAACGAGGCGTTGGCGTAATCGGTAACAGCCCTGCCGGTGAGCTTCATAGCGGGATAGTCAGCGGCCGTCTGCATTTTGTAAGCCTTTTTATACAGCTCCGGACGGTTGTCCCGCTCCCACATCAGCTTGACCGTCCCATAATAGGGATCAATCGGATTGGCGGATACCTGCTGTACCCGCTGATCTCCGATATGCTCCTTGAGCCACAGACTCTGCTTGACCCCGCGGCGATCCATCCAGATATGACCGTACTGCAGGGGATTGAGATCTTTGTCCACCAGAATGCACGAAGGCGACAGCGCGGAGATCGAAACGCCCCGAATGAGCGCGGGGTCGATATTGGCCTTCTGAATGGCCAGCTTCATGGTATCGGCCGCAGCATTCCAATAGTCTTCCGGATTGTGTTCGGCCCAGCTGGGATGCGGCGTATACAACTTGTATTCGATGGATTTTGAGCCAAGAACGTTTCCCATTTCGTCCATAACGCAGGACTTTGTGCTGCTCGTGCCCACGTCACAACCAACAAAGTATCTCCGATGATTGTATTGGATAATCTCTTCAATCATGAAGAGGTACATTCTGTCGCAATCAACAATTATGACGCCGGGTACAAGGCCGTAAGGGAACTGATCGCTTGCGGGCACCGCAGAATTGGACACATTACAAGCAGGTTCGAATTCAACAATATGTATTACCGGCGCAAGGGATACGAAGCCGCGTTAAATGCCAATGGCCTGCAGGTTTCGGAAGCGAATATCTGGCGTGTCACCCCCACGCTTGAAGGCGCGTACAAGGACATGATCGCTCTTCTGGAGCAAAATCCCGAAATGCCGACAGCATTTTTTGCCGGTAATGATATCATGGCCGTGGGATGCATACGAGCCTTGCAGGAACGGGGCGTTTCCATTCCGGAGGATGTTTCCGTCATCGGCATGGATGATCTTCAGCTGGCACAGTTTTGCACGATCCCGCTGACAACCATCAAGGTGTTCAGACAGAGCTTGGGCATCACGGCTGTGCGCGTGCTGCTGTCGCTGCTGGAACGCATCGACGTTGGGTGTGCGCTTAAGACGGAGCTGGGCGTCGAACTTATGCGGCGCGAGAGTGTAAAAACCCTTGAAACCGGAACATGACATACAAGGCAGCCGACTGCGGCCGACGGCCTGAAGAAAGGAAGAAGCCGTTTTGAAGCTGATAAGCCAGAAAATGCGCCGCTTGGCGCCGGAACAGGACCCGCTTCGCCTTGGGGCGGGCTGGAAGGCGGAGGATCTCTCAAAGCCGCAAATTCTCATTGAAAGTACCAGCGGCGACAGCCATCCGGGCAGCGCCCACCTGAATCGGCTGGTGGAAAGAGTCAGACAGGGGATCAGGGATGCGGGAGGCTTCGGCGCCCGATATTACTGCACGGATATTTGCGATGGAGAAAGCCAGGGTACCGACGGCATCAACTTCAGCCTGGCCAGCCGAGAAATGATCGCAAACATGATCGAAATTCATGCCAGTGCGACCCCTTTTGACGGCGGCGTATTCATCGCCAGCTGTGACAAGGGGCTGCCGGCAAACCTGATGGGACTCATGCGAGTGGGAATCCCATCCATTGTCGTAACGGGCGGCACCATGAGCGCCGGACCGGAACTGCTGACGCTTGAACAGCTCGGCGTGTATAGCGCGAAATTCGAGAGGGGAGAGATTGACGGGGACAAGCTGAACTGGGCCAAGCAAAATGCATGTCCGGGCTGTGGCGCGTGCAGCTTTATCGGCACAGCTTCCACGATGCAGATTATGGCCGAGGCGCTGGGCCTGAGTTTGCCCGGAAGCGCGTTGCTGCCGGCCGACAGCCCGGAGCTGGAGCGGATCGCTTACCTCAGCGGCCGGCGCAGCGTAGAACTTGCCCGTGCCGGAACAAGGCCATCTTCCTTCGTAAACATGCAAAGCTTTGAAAACGCCATTCTGGTGCATGCTGCCATATCGGGCAGCAGCAACTGTCTGCTGCACCTGCCTGCGATTGCGCACGAGCTTGGCATCGAAATTGATGGAGATACTTTTGACCGACTGCATCGCGGAGCGCACTACCTTTTGAATATTAGACCCGCAGGAAAATGGCCGGCGGAATTCTTCCATTATGCAGGAGGCGTGCCGGCCGTTATGGAAGAAATCAAAGAGACATTGCACCTTGACGTGATGACTGTAACGGGGAAAACCTTGGGAGAAAACCTCAAGGCGCTGCAGGAAAACGGTTATTATGAACATTGCCAGCAGCGGCTGGAGGAAGCCAATCAAAAGCATCACATAAAAGTTTCCCGTGAGGACGTCATTCGTCCCTACAGCCGCGCGCTTGGAACAGACGGCAGCATCGCGGTGCTTAGGGGAAATCTTGCTCCGGACGGCGCCGTGATCAAGCATACGGCTTGCCCGAAGGAGATGTTTCAGGCAACGTTGCGGGCCCGTCCCTTTGATAGCGAGGAGGAAGCGCTTCATGCCGTACTGACGCGCCAGATCCATCCAGGTGACGCTGTGCTGATCCGCTATGAAGGTCCTAAAGGTTCGGGTATGCCCGAGATGTTTTATACGTCAGAAGCCGTTTCCTCCGACCCTGAGCTTGGACGGAGCATCGCGCTGATAACGGACGGGCGGTTTTCCGGAGCTTCCACCGGTCCTTCCATCGGACATGTATCTCCTGAGGCTGCGGACGGCGGCCCCATTGCTCTGGTAGAAGAAAATGACCTCATTTTCATTGATGTAGCAGCTCGCAGACTTGAGATCGTTGGGGTTGGCGGACGCCCGTTACCCCCGGAGGAGATAAGTGAGGTGCTCACAAGCCGCAAGGCATCCTGGCAGCCCAAACCGCCCAGATACTCGCGTGGAGTCCTTTCTCTCTACTCACAGCATGCCGTTTCACCGATGAAGGGCGGATACATGGAATAGCCGGCCGGCCTGTGGACCAGAATACCATGCCATAGGCGTCATTCAGAGCGGATGACGCTTCCCACCGCCGGCAAGGGGTCGGATTCCAAGAGGAGGCAGCCCCCCGCATCCCGTCGGAAAAGGTCGCAAGGAGCGCCCCTTTGTGACGGAATGCGGATATGGGGCAGGCCCAGGGGCTGGTTGTCTTTCGTCTCATACCCGCCAAGGCCGGGCCGCATTTGCTTCGCAGATCTTCGTCCTTTCCCTGGCTTCTTCTCCGGCGTTGATGCGCTACCTATGTTTGGCGTTCCTGCAATTTCTGATCAAAAGAAGTGCAAAAACAGCTTGACACTTTCCAGCAAAACAGATATAATCATTTTCGTTGCGAATGACGCAATGCGCGACCATGGAGAGTTGGCTGAGTGGTCGAAGGCGCACGACTGGAAATCGTGTTTACGTTGATAGCGTAACTAGGGTTCAAATCCCTAACTCTCCGCCACCGAAGGACGCACTCGAAGAATGCCGAGCGCGTCCTTTTTTGCATTGGGAGAATCCCACGAAAGCGCAGGAGATTAAGAGAAACACCGGAGAAAGCAGGCGACAGGCCGGCGCAGGCCACCGCCTTCTGCAAAGATAAAAAGCGCGGCAGAGCCTCCTGAGCCCCGCCGCGCTTGCGTTCCATTTGGCAAGCGACTATGGCGTCACGGGGAGCCGGGGCGCCAGCGGAAGACGGATGATAATCCGGGTTTTTACATATGGCTCCGATTCGATGGAGATATCGTATTGCTCGCCATAGATGCACTGGATGCGGTAGCGGACGTTGTTGATGCCGCCGGCGTGCTGAGCGCCTTCGGAGGGCTTTTTGTCGAGAATTTCGCGTCGCTTCTCCTCGCTGATCCCCTTGCCGTTGTCGGTCACTTCAAAGAGCATTCCTTCCGGACAACGCCCGGCGTGTATCTCAATCCGGAACGGACCGGATACATTCCGGTTTCCCTTGAGAATCGCATTTTCAATCAGCGGCTGCAACAGGAATTTTGGAATCAGCTGCTCCCTAAGATCCGGCTGAATGTCCAGACGGTAGGTAAACTGACCGCCGTAACGCTTGCGCATGATATCCATATAGGCAAGGGTATGTTCCCAATCCATCCAGAAGGGTACCATGACCGCCTGTGTGTTGAGGGTGTAGTCCATGATGGAGGCCATTTTGCTGATCATCTCGGACAGGTCGTCCTCGCCTTTTTTGAGCAGCTCAAGGTTGATGATGTTGAGGGAATTGAGAACGAAATGCGGATTGACCTGCAGGTTGTACATGCTCAGCTCCTGCTTTTCCCGCAGAATCACCATCTGATAGTTGTCGTGGATCAATTGGCTGATCTTCTGGTTCATGCGGTTGAAACTGCGAATCAGCCCGCGCATCTCCATGATGCCGGCCTCTGGCAGTAGCTCGTCAAACCGTCCACGTCCGCTGTGGGAGAAGCCTTTTTGAAGATTGAGCATGGGCTTGAGCACCCCGCGGGAAAGCAGGGCCAGCACCGCCATGCATACCGTGGCAATCAGCGCGATGGGAACGATCATCCCGCGTGCAATGCTGATCATGAAACCGTCCATGAGGGACTCCTGCGTGGTAAATACGCATGACAGCCATCCCGTTGCCTGTGAACGGGCAAAAGCGACGATCCTGTCGCGGCCGAAAGCATGGACCTCGGCGACGCCGCTGCCGCGCTCCAAGGCCATGGCGATCCAGGGTTCGCTGACGGTTTGGGCGAGCATGGCATGGTCGCTGTGAGTGACGATTTCTCCCTCCGGCGTAATGACTGCGAACTGGTCGATATAAGCCGGCTGCTCCGAAAGAAACGGTTCAGAGACGACGTTTTCCAGAAAATTGATCACCAGTACGGCATAGTCGTCCTCCATAGCGCGGATAAGCTTGCTCGCGGTAAATACGTATTGATAGGCGTTGCGCTCAAGCCGGATATAATTCTGGCGGTACTGATCGAAAAAGTCGTAGGTGGGAATCCATACGGTTTTGCCGTTTGCGGCCATGGTGTCACGGTATACGCGGCTGTCGCGGAAGGTATCCACAGGAATGACGTTGATCTCGCCGGTGTAACCATAGACAATATTGCTCGTGACCAGGTTTACGGACAGGATGCTGTCGCAGTACAGGAAGTATTTGCTGAGGATGTCACGAATTTCACGGTCGAGCGTAAAGTACTCGAAGGTGTCTGACGCCTGCTGGTAACGATTCAGGCATGTGGATATGTCCTTGTCTACCGTCAGGCCGTTGGCATATTCAGCCACAAGCAGGAGCTTCTGGTCAGTGATCTGACAGCTTTTTTCGACGATGCTCAGCAGGTTGTCCGAGGCGAAGTCATATACGCGCCGCCAGGTTGACGCATAGTACGTAATGCCCGTGACCGAAAGGATGACGAGCATAAAGGCGACATATCCCAAAAAAAATTTTGCTCTCAGGCCCATTCGGACCGCCTTTTGTCGTTTCATTTATGTCCCATCCTGCGAAACCGCGCCGGAGAGACGCCGGCCTCGCGCTCAAAGAGCTTGACAAAGCTGCTGGGGTCGAGATAGCCTACCTGGGCGGCGATCTCATACACCTTCATGTCCGTATCGGTCAGCAGGCGCTTTGCCTTGGCGATTCTCCGGTCGATGATGTATTTGCGAAAGCCCTTGCACGCGTGCTGCTTGAACAGGCTGCTGAGATAGCTGGGGCTGAGATGAAACGCTTCCGCCACCCCCTCCAGTGAAAGGTCCTCGCAGTAATGCCCATCGACATAGCGCACAATCTGCTTAGCCAGCCCCTCGGCGGCGCCCTCCAGCTGCAGCTTGTGACGGTCCAGCATGTCGCAAAGAAGCTTCGCTGCATGGCGGGAGACGTCAGACGCGGTAAGCAGGCTGTCGGAGACGGCACTCCCGTCCTGGCCCGTCTCCAGCATACGGCTGGCGGAGAGAAGCAAATGATTCATATTGGAGCAGTATTCCGCCGCGCTGATCGCCCAGCCCTGTTTCTGCGCCTGGGAGGCAAATCCCTCCAGCAGGGGGGGAATGCTTTCGCCTCGGCCGCTTTTGAGGGCCGAGAGCACATCCTCCTCCAGCTGCGCGAATGCGGCCCGGGGAGGCGGCTGTCCGTGCATGGTGCCGGGAGGGCCGTCGACAAACGGCAGCCCCGCGATGAAGCCGACGTCCATCAGCCGGCGTACATTCTGCCAGGCCTGTTGCCAGTGGAAGCGCCCCGCGCCTTCCACCCGCGACAACGCAATGCGCAGGCCGGTTCTGCCGCTTTGCTCCCATTGCGCCTGCCGCACCGCTTCCCGCAGACGCCGCAGCATCCCGTCAGGACGGCCAAAGGCAGCCAAAACCCATTGACCGCCAGGCATGGCGGCAGCGCAGGGAGAAAACCCCTCCAGCGCATCGGTGAGCCGTTCCACCGGATTGCGGCGGCTGGTCAACTCGGATGAAAAAGCCGCCAGCGCAAGACAGGCCGGCCATTGATCGGGCGGGGCGGAAAAGGGCCAGTCCGCATCGAAAGACGCCGCTTCCAGATAGCGTTCCCAGACGGTCCATGGGTCATGGCGCGCGGGACGACGGTCTTGCAGCCGGGTGCGGATCTTGGCGATGAGCTCGCGCAGCTTTTCGCGGGAGATGGGTTTGATCAGGTAGGCGGTCACGCCGATATCGATGGCCGATTGGGCATAGCTGAAATCGCTGTGAGCGCTGATGACGCCCAGGATCACCTCAGGGTACAGCTTCCGGATGCGGCTGCAAAGGGTCAGACCGTCCATTTCTTCCATGCGGATATCGCACAGAACGGCATGAATGTTGTTTCGCGTGAGCCAGCCCAGCGCCTCTGTGGGGGAGGAGAAGGCCAATACCTCAAAGTCCGGCGCAAGATTCTGAACAATCTGCTGCAGAATTTGCAACTGGCCCGTTTCATCGTCAATCAGGGCAAGACGGTATAACAAAACAGATCCATCCTTTAATTCATCGCTGTGAATGCGTCACCATCATGCTTTCAACGCCAATTATAGCATGCCCAAAAGAGAAATCAAATGGAAAGCACAAGAATGACCACCGTTCATAAAAACGACCTATTTTTCTTTTTGCCTGCCGATGCTAGAATGTGTCCAACAACAAGGACGGGGGTCCGTCAAAACTGAAAGGGAGGTTTTATCAATGACCCGTCGCATTCTGTCTCTGCTTTTGTCCCTTGTGCTGCTGTGCGCCACGCTGGGCGCGGCTGCGCAGGAGCAGGAGCCCGTCACGCTTCGTTTCACCTTCTGGGGAAGCGCTGCGGAGAAGAACGCCATTGAGGCGCTGGCTGCCAGCTTCCATGAGGCGTATCCCTACATCACGGTGGAAACCCAGCACATTCCCTCCGACTATGAGGCCAAGATGAGCGCCATGGTCGCCGGCAATGAGGAACCCGATCTGGGCTATGTGCGCGATTTTATGGCGCTGGAATTTGCTGAGGCCGGAAAGCTCTATAACGTTCTGGATCTCATCGAGGCGGACGATTCGCTGGAGCTTGAGGATTTTGCCGAGGACTTCTTCCTCTATTGGGACGAGGGCAAGGCGTACGGCCTTTATACCGCCGGCGAATCCTACGCGCTGTTTTATAATGAGGCCGCCTTTGAAAAGGCCGGCCTGGACCCTCTGCCCACCTCGCCTGAGGAAGCGCTGACGTGGGACGAATTCCTTGAGATCACCCAGAAGCTGACGCTGGACCGCAACGGCCGCAACGCGCTGGACCCTGAGTTCGACAGCAGCAAGATCGTTCAGTACGGCCTGCGCTTCGACTTCAACCAGGGCGCCTATATGCCGCTGGTTACCGCCAACGGCGGCAGCTATGTGACCGAGGACGGCCAGTTCGGCCTCAACCAGCCCGAAGCGATCGAGGTGCTGGATGCGCTGGGCAAGATGGTGACGGACTACCATGTTGCGCCTTCTCCCGCCGCGGTCAAGTCGCTTCCTTCCACCGCCATCAGCCTCACGACCAGCCAGGCGGCGATCATCATGATCGGCCAGTGGGTTCTTCTGGACCTTGCGGAGAGCGGCGTACCCTTTGGCGTGGGCGTGCTTCCCAAGATCAACGCCGACGCGCAGTACGTCACTTCTCCCGGATGGGGTACGGTGGGCATCTTCACCAGCACCGAGCATCCCGAGGAAGCGTATCTGTTCTGGAAGTGGCTTTGCGATCCGGTCAATTCCGTCGAGGTGCACAAGGCCGGCCTGTGGATGCCGCTGATGTCCGAGTGGTACACCAATCCTGAATACGTGTCGCTGTGGGCTGAGGACAACCCGGCGCATCCCGAGGGCTACACCGAGGCTGTAATGATGCCTCTGTATGAGCACTTTGCCAAGCATCCCTCCGCCTTTGTGCGCAACTTTGCCGAGATCGACGCCATTGTGCTGCCGGCACTGGAGCGGATCTTCATGGGTGAAGCGGGCGCGCAGGAAGCCATGGACGCCATCGAGGCGGAGGTTGAGCCGCTGATTGAGGGTACCTTTGGCAACTGACCCATCGGGTGAAGCGCCATAAACGCGCGCCGGAGCAAACCGCGGCGTTTGCTCCGGCTTTCTCTTTCTCCATTTTCAATGAACCAAAGGGGATAACGATGATGGGACACGCTATGCTTGCGCATTCAAAGCGCGTGGAACGGCGCAATCTGCGCGCCGGCCTGCTGTTTTCGCTACCGGCCCTGCTGGGCTTCCTGCTCTTTACCGCCGGACCGATGATCATCAGCCTGGTGATGAGCTTCACGGATTATTCCATCGCCAAGCCTGTCTCCTTCGTGGGACTGAAAAACTACGTGGATCTGTTTTCCGGACAGGACATCTTTTTTTGGAATTCAGTGAAGGTCACGCTTATTTTTGCGCTTTGCAACGTGCCGGCGTGCCTGGTGACAGCCTTTCTGATCGCTCTGCTGCTCAACATGAAAAAGTTGCCCTGTCTGCCGTTCCTTCGCGCGGTGTTCTACATTCCCACCATCATCCCCATCATTGCCACGGCAATGATCTTCATGTGGATGATGAGCCCCGATTTCGGACTGTTCAACTACCTGCTGGAGCTGCTGGGCCTTCCCGGAAGCGGGTGGATCTACGATGCCTCCAGCGTGCTGCCCTCGCTGCTGATGATGACGGCGTGGTGCAGCGGCAACATCATGGTGGTGTTCCTCGCCGCTCTGCAGGGAATTCCGCGCTCCCTGTATGAGGCCATTGAGGTTGACGGCGGCGGCCAGATCCGCAAATTCCGCCACATCACGCTGCCCATGATGACCCCGACCATCTTCTTCAACCTCGTCATGTTCATGGTTTCAAGCCTTCAGGCGTTTTTGCAGGCCTATATCATGACGCAGGGCGGGCCGCTCAACTCCACCAACTACCTCGTATATTACCTCTACCGCACGGCCTTTGAGTTCATGGAGATGGGCAAGGCTTCGGCTTTGGGGTGGGTGCTGTTTGTCATCATCGCATCTCTGGCGGGCCTGATGTTCTATCTGTCAAAATATTGGGTCGTCTATGGCGACGAGCGCTGAGAGGGAGGCTGACGCAAGATGAAAAAACGGTTCTTTGGCGCCAGGCGCGCCCTGGGCATCGCAGGGGCGTTTGTGCTGGCCGCCATGTGGCTGACGCCGTTCCTGTGGATGCTGCGCAGCTCCCTGATGGACATGACGCAGATCTTTCAATACCCGCTGGTATTTGTACCCTCGCCCGTGCAATGGGAGAACTTCCCCAACGCGCTGACGTCGCTCCCGTTCTTTGACTACATCCGAAATTCCTTTACCATCGTTCTGGGCTGCGTGGCGGGCATCCTGTTTTCCTGCACGCTGAGCGCCTACGGCCTGTCGCGCATCGCCTGGAAGGGACGGGACGCGGTATTCTATCTGCTGATGACCAGCATTATGCTGCCATACTTCGCCACGCTCATTCCCAACTTTGTCATCTGGTCGGAGCTGGGGCTGACCAATACCTATGTGCCGTTGATTTTGCCCTCCTGGTTTGGTGTGGGCACGGCCAGTGTGTTTGGCGGCGGCATGTTCAACATCTTCCTGCTGAGGCAGTTCTTCCGCACCATCCCACCCGAGCTGGATGAGGCTGCTTTCGTAGACGGCGCAGGGCATATGACCATTCTGCTCAGGGTGATTGTGCCGCTTTCCAAACCGAGCCTGATCTGTATCGGCCTGTTTACCTTCCTCAACACCTGGAACGATCTGATCAATCCGCTGATCTACCTGAGCAAGGAGAACCGCTATACCATTCAGCTCGGCCTGCGCACCTTTATCGGGATGTACAACGCGCAGTGGCATTACCTGATGGCGGCGGCGCTGTTCGCGATTCTTCCTGCGCTGCTGGTATTCCTGGTCGGACAACGCTACTTTGTGGAAGGCATCGCGACTTCCGGACTGAAGGGCTGAAAAGAAACGAGGGAAAGGAGCGCTTGACATGAAAGCAACTGCGACGCCGCTGGACCCGCGCCGCGTCCATCTCAAAGGCGGCCTGCTGGGGGAAAGGCAGGAGATCAACCGCAGCGTGACCGTGCCTGTCATCATGGAGAAGTGCCGCTCCACGGGGCGGGTCGAAGCCATTCTTCACCAGTGGGACGGCCGGGAAGAAACGCGGCCGCATCCGTTCTGGGATTCGGACATCGGCAAGTCCATCGAGAGCGCGGCCTATGCGCTGATGAACCGGCGGGATGAAGCGCTGGAGGCGGACATTGACGAAATCGTGGATAGGATGGTCAGCGCGCAGGAGCCTGACGGGTATTACAACGCCTATTATCAGGCGTGCGAACCGCCGGAGGCGCGCTGGACGAACCTGTATTACATGCATGAGCTTTACTGCATGGGGCATTTGATTGAAGGCGCGGTCGCTTACCATCAGGCGACGGGCAAGCACGCCTTTCTGGACATGATGTGCCGGTATGCGGATCTTGCCTGCTCGCTGTTCCTTGAGGGCGGAAGACTCTATGGCGGGTATTGCGGCCATCCGGAGATTGAGCTGGCGCTGGTGCGGCTGTGCCGGGAAACGGGTCAGGAACGCTATCTGAAGCTGGCGCGGACCTTCATTGATCAGCGCGGACGCCGACCCTGGTACTTCGAGACCGAGTCGCTCAGGCGCGGCGTGGATACCGAGAAAACCGCCAACCTCAAGCGGCACCTCAAGTATTTCCTGCCTGCACGCGGCCCCTTCGCCGAGTATCAGGCGCATGTGCCCGTGCGGGAGCAGACCGAGCCGGTGGGTCATGCGGTACGCGCCATGTATCTGCTGGCGGGCGCGGCGGATGTCGCCGCGCTGTGCGATGACGACGGGCTGTATCATGCTGTGCGCAGCGTGTGGGACGCTACCGTAAGCACCCAGATGGCCATTACCGGCGGCATTGGCACCGCCTCGGACGGAGAGCGGTTTACCTTTGCCTACGACCTGCCCAACGAGATCACCTATCATGAGACCTGCGCCTCGGTGGCCCTGATGATGGCCGGGCTGCGCCTGCTGAGCTTTGGTCCGGATACCGCAGTTGCCGACGCCATGGAGCGGACGCTGTACAACACCATCCTGGCCAGCGTTTCCCTCAGCGGAGACCGTTTCTTCTATGCCAACTACCTGGATGTCTGCCCCGAACGCTTCCGCCAGGCGAGCAAGGCGACGATCGACAAGATGTCGGCCGAGCGTCTGCCGTGGTTCAACGTGGCCTGCTGTCCTCCCAATGTGTCGCGTCTGACTGGAGCGCTGGGCCAGTATGTGGCCTCCGAGGGGGAAGGGGGAGCGCTGTATGTGCATCTGTATGCAGCGGGCGATATTCTCTGGCGTGATGGCGCGCATCCCCTCCGGCTCAGGGTGGAGACGGAGTATCCATGGAGCGGCCGCATCACGCTGCATGCCGAAGGCGAGACGGAGGAACAAGCCGTACTGTGGCTGCGTATTCCCGGCTGGTGCCGGCGCTATGAGGCGCGTGTGAACGGCCAGCCCATTGCGCAAGCTCCCGTCAAGGGCTATCTGCCGATCGAGCGGCGCTGGCAGACCGGGGACTGTGTTGAGCTTGAGCTGGAGATGCAGCCCGTATGGATGGAAGCCGATCCCCGCGTGCGGCAGGACGGCGGCAAGGTGGCGCTGATGTGCGGTCCGGTCGTCTACTGCCTGGAGGAGAAGGACAACGGCGCATGTCTCCATGATCTCGCGGTATGTCCGTCCCAAGCGGAGGTTAGCCGGGAGACGATTCGGCTTGGCAATGGTGCGGAGGTTCCCGCACTGTCGTTCCCCGGCCTGAGCTATCATGGCGCGCCATGGGCTGACGGCGCGCTCTACCGGCCCGTGGAGGAGCGGGCCGTCCCCCGGAGACTCCTGGCCGTTCCCTACTTTGCATGGGGCAACCGGGGATTCGGAGAGATGATCGTATGGATGAACCGCAGGTAGCGCCAGCGGCTTGACCGCTGAATAGAAATAGAACAAGGAGGATTCTACCATGAAAATCAACGCCGCCAAAACCGCCATCGTCCTCATTGAGCCGCAGAATGACTTTCTGAGCGAGGGCGGCACCATGTATGCCTTTATCAAGGAACAGCTGGCCAGCCGGAACGTCATTGCCAACCTGCAGGAGCTGCTGACCAATGCCCGCGGAAAGGTCGCCAAAATCTTCTACGTGCCCTTTCATTCCTTTGAAGAGGGATTCCCGGAGCTCAAAAAGGGCGGCCCTGCCTACGAAGGACTGCGCGGTATTGAAATTGACATGACGGCGGACTGGGGCAAGGGCGCCTGGCTGCGCGGAACGCCCGGTCCGGAGATCATCCCGCAGCTCACGCCGCAAAAGGGCGATGTCGTCGTCGAGGGCAAAAAGACGCTCGACGCTTTCCATTCCACGGCGCTGGACTATCTGCTGCGCGCCAACGAGATCGAGACGGTGGCCTTTACAGGCTTCCATACCAACTGGTGCGTGGAATCCAGCGCCCGTTCCGCCTATGACAAGGGCTACCGCGTGGTGGTAATCGGCGACTGTACCGCCACCGATACGCAGGAGGAACAGGATTATGCGGAGAAGTTCATCTTCCGCAAGATCGGCAAGGTCATGAATCACAAGGAGTTCCTGGACAGCCTGGAATAAGACGGCCGGTACGCCGACACAGGATTCTTCAACGGCTTTGGGGAGCCTCAGGGCGCCCCGAAGCCGTTGTGGCGTTTGGAGCGGTTTTTGCAGAAACAGGACGCGCTTCCCTGGATTCTCCGTGCGCTTTGCAAACGCTTAAAAACAATTCTGTGAACCGGCCGGAAAAGAGAGTGACGCTCAAGGATGTGGCAAAGGCCTGCGGCTATTCCGCCAACACGATCTCCAGGGCGCTCAGGGGCGATAAAAAGCTGCCTGACCATACCCGGGAAACCATCGCCAAAACCGCCAGAGAGATGGGCTATATCCGCAACCTCACGGCTCACACCCTGCGCATCGGCCGCAGCCATCTGGTTGCCATCATCATCAATGATATCAACAATCCCTATTATACCAACATGGCCAGCGAAATCGACCGGCAACTCAGCCGAAGCGGTTTTCATATGATCATCTTCTGCTGCCACAACGATGAAAGCCTGGCTGAAAACATGATCCAGCTGGCCATTTCCATGTCGGTGGATGGGATTCTTTTCTGCCCCTTCAGCAACCCGTCTCATATTATCCAGCTGAAAAACAGCAACACACCCTACGTGATTCTCGACCGGCGGATTGAAGGCCTTTCCTACAACAGCGTACGCCTGGATGACGAAAGCGGCGGTTATGAAGCCGCTAAAATGCTCATAGAGCATGGCCACAGGCGCATTCTCTACATTGCCGGCCCCTATGTCAACAGCTCCCAGGGCGACCGGCAGAGAGGCATCCTGCGCGCTTTTGGGGATTACGGGCTGGATGCGTCACAGCTGCGCATCCTGCCATGGTCTGCGCTCCCCGCGGAAAAAAAGGCGGGACAGTTCTTCCCCCCCTGCTGCTTCCCCTGGACTATACGGCGCTGATCGCCTACAATGATTATGTGGCCTATCATTGCCTTAACGACTTTCGCATGCATGGCGTGCAGGTGCCGCGGGATATCTCCATGGTAAGCTTTGACCATATCCGGCGTTACAACAGCAGCTTCCCCCTCCTCAACAGCGTGACCGCGAGAGAGGAAACGGTTTCCGAGGTCGCCGTCAGGGTGCTTTTGGAGCAGATCCAGCATTCGGAGACAGAAAACCAAAACATCGTCCTTCCTATCACCGTGCACGACGACGGCACCGTTGTCGATTGTCCGGGCGCTTAGCTTCGCGCCGGAAGCGGAGGGAAAGCCGCGCACAAAAGATCATGCCGCTGGTGACGGCGGCCATCGGCTCCATCGCCTGGCTGCGCGGCGATTGGCTTTACGGCGCGGTCTCCAGCGCCACTTCCACAGGCGTCACTCCCAGCAGCGGCAGCACCTTCTCCCAAAATACCTGTTGCGTAAAAATCACGGTCGCCGCATTGTCGCAGGGGTGGAAGGCGATGCGGGGGGTGTCGCGCACGCCCGGCTCGTAGCATAGGGTGATTTCCTGCGCCTTGTCAAACCACAGGCCCAGGGGGCTCACGCTCCCGCTGGTCAGGTGCAGCCGGCCCTCCAGCGCGTCCTCCGGGGCAAAGCTCAGCCGGGACACGCCCAGCGCCTTGCTCACCACCGCCGTGCGAAACGGCGTGTGCGGCTTGAGCAGCATCAGGTAAAACCGCGTCTTTTGCCGGTTGCACAGCAAAATGTTCTTGCACATGGTCACATCCGGCCCAAGAAAAGGCATGCGCAGGCAGTCGTCGATGGTAAAGGCGCGCTCATGCTCATAAAGCTCATAGGGAATGCCGTTGTCATCCAGCAGGGAAAGCACCTCGCGCCGCGTGGAAAGCAGGTCCGTCATCACCGTTCACCCCGTAAACAGCCGTAGTAGCCCTATCATACCGCAAATGCGGACATTTGTATAGCGCAAACCGCCGGGGCGTGCTATAATCGGGTGTGCTTTTTTGATTGAATGCGGAAAGGATGCATCCAATGGACATCGTTCAGACCCTTTGTCAGGAGTTTCACCTCAAGACCCAGCAGTGCGAAAACGTGCTGCGCCTGATTGACGACGGCAACACCATTCCCTTTATCGCCCGCTACCGCAAGGAGCAGACCGGGTCTTTGGACGACCAGCTGCTGCGCGAGATTTACGAGCGCCTGCAATACCTGCGCGGCCTGGACAAGCGCCGGGGCGAGATCGCCGCCGCGCTGGAGGAACAGGGGAATCTCACCGACGAGCTTTCCGGCAAGCTGCAAAAGGCCGCGACCCTGACCGAGCTGGAGGACCTCTACCGTCCCTTCCGGCCCAAGCGCCGCACCCGCGCCACCGTCGCGCGGGAAAAGGGGCTGGAGCCGCTGGCGCTGGCGCTGCTGATGCAAAGCGAGACCAGGGGTACGGCGCAGGAGCTGGCCCGGCCCTTTGTGAACCCCGAAAAGGGCGTGGAGACGGCGGAGGACGCGCTGCAGGGCGCGCGCGACATCCTGGCCGAGCAGATGAGCGACGACGCCGACGTGCGCAAGTCCCTGCGCGCGCTGGCCATGCGCACCGGCGTGCTGGAGAGCAAAAACGCCGGCGGGGAGGACAGCGTTTACGCCACCTACTACGATTTTTCCCAGGAGGCGCGCAGCCTTCCCGCGCATCGTGTGCTGGCCATGAACCGGGGCGAGCGCGAGGGCTTTCTCAAGGTGTCGCTTCGCCTAAGCGACGTAGATTGCGTGGGCGTTCTGGAAAAGGCTTTCGTCAGGCCCGGCAGCGTGACCACCGAACAGGTGGCCCTGGCCGCGCAGGACGCCTGGGACCGCCTGCTTCAGCCCAGCGTCGAGCGGGAGATCCGCGCCGACCTGACCGACCGCGCCAGCGCCAGCGCCATTCAGGTGTTCGGCAAAAACCTGCACCAGCTGCTCATGGCCCCGCCTGTCAAGGGCCGCGTCACGCTGGGCGTGGACCCCGGCTTCCGCACGGGCTGCAAGCTGGCCGTGGTGGACGAAAACGGCAAGGTGCTCGCCACGGGCGTAGGCCACTTCACCCTGCCCGGGCAGGAGGCCGCCAAGGCCCGCGCCCGCAGGGACATCATCGACCTGTGCCGGCGCTTCGGGGTCACGGCCATCGCCATCGGCAACGGCACCGCCTCGCGCGAGGCCGAGCAGTTCATCGCCTCGCTCCTGCCGGAATTGCCGCAGGGTGCGGCCTACATGATCGTCAGCGAGGCGGGCGCGTCCGTGTATTCTGCCAGCAAGCTGGCGGCGGAGGAGTTCCCGCAGTTCGACGTGTCGCTTCGCAGCGCGGTCAGCATCGCCCGCCGCATGCAGGACCCGCTGGCCGAGCTGGTCAAGATCGACCCCAAGGCCATCGGCGTGGGGCAATACCAGCATGATTTGAAGGAGAGCCAGCTGGAGGAGGCGCTGGACGGCGTAGTGGAGGGCTGCGTCAACAGCGTGGGCGTGGAGGTGAGCACCGCTTCCGCGTCGCTGCTTTCGCATGTGGCGGGCATCGGTCCGGCGCTGGCCAAGAATATCGTGGCCTACCGCGAGGAAAACGGCATCCAGAGCCGCGCCCAGCTCAAAAAGGTGCCCAAGCTGGGGCCCAAGGCGTTTGAGCAGTGCGCCGGCTTCCTGCGCGTGCGCGACAGCAAAAACGCGCTGGACGCCACCGCCGTGCACCCCGAAAGCTACGACGCGGCCAAGGCCCTGCTGGATACGCTGGGCTACCGCCTGGAGGATATCCGCTCCGGCGGCCTTACCGGCCTGCCCGCGCGCGTGGAGGAGCGGGGCCTTTCCGCGCTGGCTAAGGAGCTGGGCGTGGGCGAGCCCACGCTGCGCGACATCGTGCGCGAGCTGAAAAAGCCCGGCCGCGATCCCCGCGATGATCTGCCCAGCCCCATTTTGCGCACCGACGTGCTGGACATCAAGGACCTGGCCCCCGGCATGGAGCTCAAGGGCACCGTGCGCAACGTGATCGACTTCGGGGCCTTTGTGGATATCGGCGTGCATCAGGACGGGCTGGTGCATATCAGCCGCATGAGCAGCCGCTTCATCCGCCACCCTTCCGAGGTGGTCAAGGTGGGCGACGTGATCACCGTATGGGTGGTGGATGTGGACCTCAAAAAGCAGCGCATCGCCCTTACCATGCTTCCGCCCGCCAAAAAATGATGGATTTCGCCTGTATTTTGCCCCTTCGCCCCTTGACAGGGGGCAAAAGCGGTGTACAATAAAGAAGAATTTGGCGCGGATATCCGCGCCGGAGGAATAGAGGCGCGGCCGACATCAGTCCCGCGCGGGAGCCCTTCACCGGGCTGTGACCGCGCGAAAAAGGGGAGGCCGCCGAAGCGCCGGACCGGGTGAAGGATCTGTGCGCTGGGCGTCGGGAAAACATCCCGCCGACTGTCACGGCTCTGCCGTGGAGCGCTATTCGCACGTCTCCATATCATGTGGATCAAAGCGGCAATGGCGCATACCATTTGCCGCTTTTTTTCATTACCAACAAGGAGGAACGAGGCATCATGAAAAAGGTTCTTGCAGTTATTCTTTCGGCCCTTGTGCTCATCTCCTGCACGGCCGCCCTGGCGGAAGGCACCTTCCGCGTGGGCATGGAGTGCAACTACGCGCCCTATAACTGGACGCAGGCCGAGCCCAGCGAGTACGCCGTAGCCATCGAGGGCGGCGGCGGATATGCCGACGGCTACGACGTGCAGATCGCCAAGCGCATCGCCGAGGGGCTGGGCAAGGAGCTGGTCATCGTCAAGACCGAATGGGACGGCCTGCCCATGGGCGTGATGAGCGGCGCGTTCGACGCCATCATCGCCGGCATGAGCCCCACCGAGGAGCGCAAGGCCACCCTGGATTTCAGCGACCCCTACCGCACCAA
>CALVNG010000017.1 GCA_944349545.1 uncultured Eubacteriales bacterium | reverse complement strand
CCCGATGGTTCGGGCACCGACCCCGATGGTTCGGGCACCGACCCCGATGGTTCGGGCACCGACCCCGATGGTTCGGGCACCGACCCCGATGGTTCGGGGACCGACCCCGATGGTTCGGGCACCGACCCCGATGGTTCGGGTACCGACCCTGATGGTTCGGGCACCACTACGCCATAACGCGCGGCGCGTCTGCCGCGAGCGCCGCTGAATCAAAGGCGGAACGCCCGGCAGCGGCGGACGGCGCGGGCCGACCGGCAGCTTCCGGACCAGGCCCCTTTCAGGACCCTTCCCAGGCAGAACCGGGAAGGGTCCGCCCCTTACCGCTTCAAAAGGGAGGGCTATGGTGAACAAGCCTATCAGAAACGCGATGGTTTCCCTTCTTCTCTCCGCCCTGTTTACAGCCGCGGCCCTTGCGGGGCTGTTTTATCAGCCGGACCAGATGCTTTCCGACTGGCTCTATCAGCAGCCCAAGGCGCTGGACGGCAACATCTTCGTCATCGGCATCGACGAGCGCGCCATGGAGGATATCGGCCCGTACCAGACCTGGGGCCGCGACGTCATGGCCATGGCGCTGGAAGCGCTGAACGCGGACCCCGACTGCCGTCCCGCGGTCATCGGAATCGACGTGCTCTATACCGGCGAATCCGACCCGGAGCTGGACGCGTATCTTGCCGAGGCCGCCGGGGCCTATGACAACGTGGTGGTGGCGTCGGTCGCCAATTTCGACGCTCAGCTCGTAACGCAGGACGACGGCAGCTTCTATATGCAGGATTATGCCATCGCTTCCTACGAGGAACCTTACGACTCGCTGAAGGCCGTGACGGCCCAGGGGCACATCAACGCCATGTACGACCAGGACGGCGTTTTGCGGCACGGGATTCTTCAGATTGACCTGCCTGACGGAAGAAGCGTACCCCTGTTCGCCTATGCCATCTATCAGAAATACGCCCTCGCGGCGGGCCTGCCCGTCGAGCTGGAGGTGCCCACCGATTCGCTTCACCGGTTCTATGTGGATTTTTCGGCCCTGCCCGGCGGGTTTTACGACGGGGTTTCGGTGGCGGACCTGCTTTCGGGCGATTTCCCCGCCGAGCTGTTCGCGGATGCCATCGTGCTCATCGGCCCCTATGCGCCCGGCCTGTCCGACTATGTCACCACGGCCATCGACCGCGCCTCGCTGATGTACGGCGTGGAATATCAGGCCAACATCATCCAGCAGATGATTCAGCGCAGCTTCAAGCGCGAGGTTTCGGACCTCGTCCAGGCGGCGGCGCTCTTTGTCATTGCCGCCGCGTGCCTGTGGGTTTTCATCGGCGGCAGGCTCTTCCCCTCCACGCTGCTCTGGGCCGCCACGGCCGGCGGCGGCGTGCTGCTGTGCCGCGTTCTCTACGGCGCCGGATGGGTGCTGCATCCGCTCTGGTTGCCGCTGGGCACGACCCTGTTCTATGTGGGCGCGGTGGCGGTCAATTACGTGCGCGCCTCCCTGGAAAAGCGCCGCATCTCCGAAACGTTCAAGCGGTATGTGGCCCCGGAAATCGTCGGGGAATTGCTTCGGGAGGGCGCGGATTCCCTGGGGCTGGGAGGCAAGCTGTGCGACATCGCGGTTCTCTTTGTGGACATCCGCGGCTTCACCACCATGAGCGAGGGCCTCTCGCCCGAGGAGGTCGTCTCCATTCTCAACCGCTACCTCAGCCTGACCACGGATTGCATCATGAAAAACCAGGGCACGCTGGACAAGTTCGTGGGCGACTGCACCATGGCCATCTGGAACGCGCCCATCGCCCAGGAGGACTATGTGATGAAGGCCTGCCAGGCGGCGCTGGACATGGTGGAGGGCTCCAGGGCGCTTTCCCGGCAGCTGATGGACCAGTTCGGGCGCACGGTCTCCTTCGGCGTCGGCGTGCACTGCGGAAGCGCCGTCGTGGGCAACATCGGCGCAGAGATGCGCATGGACTTCACCGCCATCGGGGACACCGTCAACACCGCCGCCCGCCTGGAGGCCAACGCGCCGGCGGGAAAAATCTACATCAGCCGCGACGTGGCCGACCGCCTGGGGGACCGCATCGTGACGACCTCCCTGGGAGACGGCATCGCGCTCAAGGGAAAGGCGAAGAAGCTGGAAATCCTTTTGCTGGAGGGCTTGGCGAAGGATCGGTGACGGGCGTCGCTTCCAGCGCACGCGCGGGCCGTGAGGCAGCGCCGCCCGCCCTTTGGGCTGTCGGCAGAAAAAAACCGTTTCGGGAGATGCTTCCCGAAACGGTTTTTTTCGTGCCAGGCTCCGGCGCCAGGCTGTCATTCCTTGCTCCTGATGTACTGATCGATCGCCCTGGCCGCCTGCTTGCCCGCGCCCATGGCCAGGATGACCGTGGCCGCGCCGGTCACGGCGTCGCCGCCCGCGTAGACGGCCTCGCGCGTGGTCAGCCCGTCGTCGCCGCTTGTGATGATGCAGCCGTGGCGGTTGGTTTCCAGGCCCGGCGTGGTCGAACGGATGAGCGGGTTGGGGCTGGTGCCGATGGACATGACCATGCAGTCCACCTCCAGGGTGAAGGTGCTGCCCTCCTTGGGGACCGGCCGGCGGCGTCCGGAGGCGTCCGGCTCGCCCAGCTCCATCTCCTGGCAGATCATGCCCTTCACGCAGCCCTTGTCGTCGCCCAGCACCTCGATGGGATTGCACAGGGTCCGGAAGATGATGCCCTCTTCCTGCGCGTGTTCGACCTCTTCCCGGCGCGCGGGCATCTCCTCCATGCCGCGGCGGTAGACGATGTAGACGTTCTGAGCGCCCAGGCGCTTGGCGCAGCGCGCCGCGTCCATGGCCACGTTGCCGCCGCCCACGACCGCCACGTTTCTGGCGCGCTGGACGGGGGTCTTGGCATTTTCCTTGTAGGCTTTCATGAGGTTGATGCGGGTGAGGAACTCGTTGGCGGAGTAGACGCCGTTGAGGCTCTCGCCCGGAATCCCCATGAAGCGGGGCAGGCCCGCGCCGGAGCCGATAAAGACCGCCTCGTTGCCCATGTCAAACAGCTCGTCGATGGTCACGGTCTTGCCGACGACGACGTTGGTTTCGATGTCCACGCCGATCTGGCGCAGGCCGTCGATCTCCCGGCGCACGATGTCCTTGGGCAGGCGGAATTCCGGGATGCCGTAGACCAGCACGCCGCCCGGCGTGTGCAGCGCCTCATAGACCGTCACCTTGTAGCCCGCCTTGGCCAGCTCGCCCGCCGCCGTGAGGCTGGAAGGCCCCGACCCGATGACCGCGACCTTGTGGCCGTTTTGCACGGGGACCTCGGGCTTCGCGTCGGTATGCTCTCGGTGCCAGTCGGCCACGAAGCGCTCCAGGCGGCCGATCCCCACCGGCTCGCCCTTGATGCCGCGCACGCACTTGCCCTCGCACTGGTTTTCCTGCGGGCAGACGCGGCCGCACACCGCCGGCAGCGCCGTGGAGGCGCTCAGCACCTCCCAGGCGCCCTCCATGTCCTCCGCCGCGACGCGCGCGACAAAGGCGGGAATGTCGATGCCCACCGGGCAGCCCGATACGCAGGGCTTGTTTTTGCAGCTCAGGCAGCGCCTGGCCTCCCCCACCGCCATGTCATAGGTATACCCAAGCGCCACCTCGGAGAAATTTCGGATGCGCGCCTCGGGCTCCTGCACGGGCATGGGGCACTTTTTGGGGTCCATGTTGGGCATCTCACTCCGCCTCCTTCTTGAACAGGTTGCAGGCGGCCTCGCGCGCGTGCGCCTCAAAGTCGCGGTACATTCCCCCGCGCTGTATCGCCTCGTCAAAGTCCACCTGATGCCCGTCGAAGTCCGGGCCGTCCACGCAGGCAAACTTTGTCTGCCCGCCCACGGTGAGGCGGCAGCCGCCGCACATGCCGGTGCCGTCGATCATGATGGGATTCATGGACACGGTCGTTTTGACGCCGTATTTCTCCGTCACCTTGCACACGAACTTCATCATGACCAGCGGGCCGATGGCGATGACCTCGTCGTAGCGGTTGCCCTCCTGGATAAGCCTTTCCAGCGCGTTGGTGACCAGGCCCTTTTCGCCGTAGCTGCCGTCGTCGGTCATCATGAGCATCCGGTCCGAAACGGCGGAGAACTCCTTTTCCAAAATCACCAGGTCGCGGCTGCGGAAGCCTACCACCGCATGGACCTCCGCGCCCAGCTCATGCAGGCGCTTGGCCGTGGGATAGGCGATGGCGCAGCCCACGCCGCCGCCCACGACCGCCACCTTCTTCAGCCCCTCCAGATCGCTGGGCTTGCCCAGCGGGCCCACGAAGTCGGTCAGGCTGTCGCCCGCCTCAAGTGCGTTAAGCTCCATGGTCGCCCCGCCCACGATCTGAAAGATGATCGTCACGGTGCCCTTTTCCCGGTCGTAATCCGCGATCGTCAGCGGCACGCGCTCGCCGTCCTCCGACGCGCGGAAGATGATGAACTGCCCAGGCTGGGCCTTGCGGGCCACCAGCGGCGCCTCGATGACCATGCGGGTCACCGTGGGATTGAGCGCCTCTTTTTCCACAATTCTGTACATCTTGTTCCTCCGCTTTCTAAAAAGGGCGCGCGGCCGCGCAGGCCGCGCGATGCCCGGTCAGATCACCGCCACGCACTCGATCTCCACCAGCGCGTCCTTGGGCAGCGCGGCCACCTGGAACGCGGCGCGGGCGGGATAGGGCGCGGCGAAGAACTCCGCGTAAACCTCGTTCATCGCGGCAAAATCCGCGATGTTTTTGAGAAGCACCGTGGTCTTGACGACCTTGGACATGTCCGCGCCCACGGCCTCAAGGATGGCGCAGATGTTGGTCAGCGACTGGCGCGTCTGCGCACGGATGTCCTCGCCGGCAAACGCGCCGGTGGCGGGGTCGATGGGCAGCTGGCCGGAGACATAGACGGTATTTCCGGCCTGCACGGCCTGCGAATAGGGGCCGATGGCGGCGGGGGCCTTTTCGGTGGAAACGGCGGTATTCATGAGCAATTCCTCCTTAAAATTTGATGGTTTCAGCGGCCGCGCCGGATGACGCGCCCGTTGAGCGCGCCGGTATGCGCGCCGTGATCGACGGCCACCTCGCCGTTGACGATGACGTAGGCGATGCCGTCGGGGAATTGAATCGGGTCGGTAAAGGTGCCCTTGTCGAGGATGGTGGCGGCGTCAAAGACGGTGATGTCGGCGTGCATGCCCTCCTGAATCAGCCCGCGGTCCCTGAGCGAGAGCACCTGCGCAGCCTTGCCTGTCATCTTGCGCACGGCCTCCTCCAGGGTCAGCACCCCTTCCTTACGCGCATAGCGTCCCAGCACGCGGGCAAAGCTGCCGTAGAGGCGCGGATGCGGCTTTCCGGGGCAGAGCAGGCCGTCGGTGCACACGTTCATCTCCGGCCGGCGCATGAAGCGCCGCACATGCTCCTCCGTGCCGTAGAAATCCACCATGCCCACGGCGTTTTCCTCCTGCAAAAGCAGGTCGAACGCCGCCGTGTAGGGGTCCGTGCCGCGCTTCTTTGCCAGCTCCACGATGGACAGGCCCACCGCGTCGGCGTTCTTCTCCGTCTTGACGCTGGTGACGTAGATGTTTTCAAACCCGGCGAAGTCCACGAAGTTATCCCAGCCGGGGATGCCGTTTTCCATGTCGTGAACCATCTTTTTGCGCAGCTCCGGGTCGGCCAGGCGCGCCACGGCCTTGTCCGTGCCGCCGTCGTGCACCCACGGCGGCAGAATCGCGCCCATCATGGTGCTGCCGGCCACATAGGGGTACTGGTCGAAGCTGACGGTGATGCCCTCGGCTTTGGCCTCATCCAGAAGCGCGAGCACGGCGTCGATCTTGTCCCAGTTCTGCTTGCCGCAGACCTTGAAGTGGCTCCAGTGTACCTTGACGCCGGACTGACGGCCGATCTCGATGACCTCTTTCATGCTGTCCAGGATGGTATCGGCCTCGCTGCGCTGGTGGATGACGAACACGCCGTCGTACTCCGCCACCACCTTGCACATCTCGATCAGCTCTCGGCTCTCGCCATAGGCGCAGGGGATGTAGATCAGCCCCGTGGAAAGGCCCATCGCGCCCGCCTCCATCTCCCGGCGGGTGATGCGGCGCATGGCCTCCAGCTCGTCCTCCGTGGGCAGGCGGTTGTCCAGCCCCATGGCCTCCATGCGGATGTTGCCGTGCGGCACCAGGTACATCTCGTTCAGGCCCGGATGCGCCGCCTCGATCATCTTGAGATAGTTGTCCGTGGTTTCAAAGGTCCAGTCAATCTCGTCGCTGTCGCCGTCCAGCCCGGCGAGGTTCTTGCGCCAGGGGCTGATGAAGCGCGTGGGCAGCGGCGCGAGGGACACGCCGTCCTGCCCCAGCAGCTCCGTGGTGATGCCCTGCATGATCTTGGGCAGCACCTGCGGACGCAGCAGCACGTCCAGGTCGGAATGGCTGTGGGTGTCGATGAAGCCGGGCGCGACAACGAGGCCCGTCACATCGATCTCTCGGTCCGCGCCGGACAGGCCGCGGCCCACCGCGGCGATCTTCCCGTCCCGGACGAGCACATCGGCCTCAAAGGCGGCTTTGCCCGTGCCGTCCACCACGCGGCCGCCCTTCAAAAGCAGAGAAGCCATCGTTTTGCTCCCTTCTTATTTCAGCAGCGCCTTCATCACGCCGGTGTAGCAGTCGCAGACCTTCACGAGCTGGTCGATCTCGATGTACTCGTTGATGGTGTGCGCCAGGTTCTCGCGGCTGGGTCCGAGGCCGAAGGTCTTGACGCCCGCCTCGCCCGCGTAGTGGCTGCCGTTGGTGCAGAAGTTGTACTGGGTGATGGTGGGATTGTAGCCCATGGCCTTGAGCTCGCCATAGACGGCCTGCACAAAATCGTCGTTCTCGTCATACAGCCAGCCGGGGAAGAAGCGTTCGCCCTCGATCTCGTTGCCGGTGTGGCACATCTCCCGGCCCACGGCGTAGCTGGCCTTGACCTTGAGCTGCGGGTCCTCGGCCATGAGCTTCTCCAGCAGGGCGTTGATGGGCGCAAGCACGCTTTCCTTTGTTTCGCCCACCAGCAGGCGGCGGTCATAGGTCGCGCGGCAGTACTCCGGCACCACGGAAGCGCCCGGATAGGGCGCGGACTTGATGTCGGTCAATTCCAGGATGCCGTCGCCCAGCACCGGATGATGGGTGGGCTCCAGCGTGCGGATGGCCTCGATGACCTTGGCCATCTTGTAGACCGCGTTGATGCCCTTTTCGGGGTTGGCGCTGTGGCAGGGCTTGCCGAAGGTCTCCACGACGATCTCGGCGCGGCCGCGCTGGCCGATCTTGAGGTTGAGCTGGCTGGCCTCGCCGATGACGACGTAGTCGGGCTTGACATAGGCGCTGATCTCGCGCGCCGCCACACCCTCGAAGCACTCCTCGTGCACCACGCCCGCCACGTAGATCTCGCCCGCGAAATCCTTGTTCGTGGCCTTGGCGTAGTTGGCGGCGGCGCACGCCATGGCGGCTACCGCGCCCTTCATGTCCGAGGTGCCGCGGCCGTAGATTTTGCCGTCCACGATCTCGGCGGCAAACGGGTCATGCTCCCAGGTGGCGGGGTCGCCCACGGGGACGGTATCGATGTGCCCGTCAAAGAGAATCCTGGGGCCGGGGCGGGAGCCCTTGATGCAGCCGATGACGTTGCCGTAGCGGTCCACGTGCACGCTGTCAAAGCCGTTTGCCTCAAAGAACGCCTTCAGGCGCTCAACCACGCCCTCCTCGTGTCCGCTGGTGCTGGGCGACTGGATCAGCTTCTGGCACAGGGCCACCACTTCGTTTTTCTGCGTTTCGTTCAACATGGCGATGCTCCTTTCTATGCGTTACGCTTCGTATACCTTGGAATATTTGCCGCCCCAGACCACCTTGCGGTAGTTGTCGCGGTCGGTGTCGCCCTCGGTGCTGATGAACAGCACGCGGCTGGAGGCGTCCAGATGCAGCTTTTCCTTAAGCTCATGCAGCCCTTCGCGCAGCAGGATGTTGGCCACGCAGCCCGTGGTCGCCGCGCCCGATTCGCCCGACACGATGGGCTGGTCGCCGCGCACGGGGGCGGCGAGGATGCGCATGCCGTCCGCCGCGGCGTAGTCCGGGCAGCTGATGAAGGCGTCGGCGCAGTTCTTGAGCACCTCCCAGCCGATGGTGCACGGCTCGCCGCAGGCAAGGCCGGCCATGATGGTGTTCATCTCGCCGGTTACGAAGTGCAGCTTGCCGTCGTTGGCCTCCGCGGTGCGGAACACGCAGTCGGCCTTGTTGGGTTCCACCACGGTGATGAAGGGCCGCTCCGCACCGTAATACGAGGTCAGAAAGCCCGTCATCGCGCCCGCCATGCTGCCCACGCCCGCCTGCAGGAACACATGCGTGGGCTTTTCCGCCCCCATGGCCTCAAGCTGCTGCACGATCTCATAGCCCATGGTCGTATAGCCCTGCATGATCCACAGGGGGATGTCGGTATACCCCTCCCAGGCGGTGTCCTGCACCATGACCCAGCCCTTTTCGACGGCCTGGCGGTTGGCCAGGCGGACCGCGTCGTCGTAGTTGAGGTCGGTGATGGAGGCGTCCGCGCCCTCGGCGCGGATGTTGGCCAGCCGCTCGGCGGCGGAGCCCTTGGGCATGTACACCACGGAATGCTGGCCGAGCCGGTTGGCCGTCCAGGCGACGCCGCGGCCGTGGTTGCCGTCCGTGGCGGTGACAAAGGTCACCTCGCCCAGCCTCTTGCGCACCTCGTCGGAGAGGATGCGCGAGGCGGGCAGGTCCGCGATGTCCTCGCCCAGACGCTTGGCGATGTAGCGCCCCAGCGCATAGCTGCCGCCGAGCACCTTGAAGGCGTTGAGGCCAAAGCGGTAGCTCTCGTCCTTCACATGGATGGAGGCGACGCCCAGCGCCTTTGCCAGCCCCGGCAGGGCGGTGAGGGGCGTTTGGGCATACACGTCGAAGCTGGCGTGGAAGTCCCGCGCCTTGCGGGCCTGCTCGATAGTGAAGGCGGACAGGTCGGTATCCGGCTTTGCCTGGCGCGGATAGGTGACGATCTTAAAGGATTCCTTCATACGTCAAATCTCCTTTTTTTCCCTGGGAAGGATGAGGTTGAGCAAAATGGCCGTGAGCGCCACGATGATGACCTCCGAGCCGCCGAAGATCTGTCCGATCCACGCGGGGCAGCCCGCAAAGACGCCCG
Organism: uncultured Eubacteriales bacterium; assembly: GCA_944349545.1. Taxonomy (GTDB): domain Bacteria; phylum Bacillota; class Clostridia; order Christensenellales; family Aristaeellaceae; genus Limiplasma. The sequence continues at coordinate 26,847 of CALVNG010000017.1, read as the reverse complement.
GAAGCTGAGGGATGCCCACCGCCAGCGCCACGCTCAAGCCCGCGATAAAGGTGCTGCGCGGGCTGAGGCCCTCGCGCGCGAGCATGCGCACGCCGGTCATGGCGATGGAGCCGAACACCGTGATCGTCGCGCCGCCCAGCACCGGCTGGGGAATGGTGACGAGGATGGCGCTGAGCTTGGGCACGAGGCCCGCCACCAGCACCACCACCCCCGCGATGCCAAAGACCACGCGGTTGATGACCTTGGTGGTGACGACGATGCCCACGTTCTGCCCGGCGGTGGCCACGGGCACACCGCCCAGGATGCCGCCCAGCAGGCTGCACAGGTTGTTGCCGATCACGCCGCCGGTGATCTCCGCGCCGTCGGCCTCGCGCTCATAGACGCCGTTGGCCGTGGCCTCCAGCTGTCCGATGTCCTGCACGGCGTTGACCATAAAGACGATGCCCAGGCTGATGATGGCGTTGAAGTGGAAGGCGGGCGCGAAGTGGAAGGGCTCGGGGAGCTGTACCCAGCCGGCCGAGGCGATGCCCGAAAAGTCGATGCCCCCGGTGAGGGCGGCCGCGAGATAGCCCACCAGCATGCCGATGAGCGTGGCGCTGGCTTTCATCATGCCTTTGCCGAACTGGCCCGCCACGATGACCGTGACCAGCGTGACCAGCGCCAGAATCCAGTTGCCGGCGCTGCCATAGGTGGGCGCCACCGCCGAACCGCCGGCCATGTAGTTGACCGCCGTGTCATAGAGCGAGATGCCGATGGTCAACACCACGCTGCCGGTCACGATGGGCGGGAAGAGAAAGCGGATTTTCTTAAAGACCAGGCCCACGACCATGCCCATCACGGCGCCCGCGATCTGCGCGCCCGCAAGACCCGACATGCCGTACTGCTCCACGATGGAGCGCAGCGTGGGCAAAAAAGCGAAGCCGCTTCCCACCATCACCGGCAGGCAGCTGGAGAGGAAGCCCTTCACCCCGAACGCCTGCAACAGAATCGCCAGCGCCGCCACCAGCAGGCTGGCCTGTACCATGATGATCTGGTCCTGGGGCGAAACGCCGGCCGAGGAGGCCACGATCATGGGCATGGTGATGCAGCCGACCACCATGGCCACCACATGCTGCAGGGCGAGCGGAATGGCCTTTCCGATGGCCGGCCTGCCGCGGCGGGTATACAGGGCGTCCGCCGTCGCCGTCGTGCGCGCGCTCATTTGGCCCCCTCCTTCCGATAGAACGTGTTTGTGATGGGCAGGCTGGTGCGCTCCTGGCCGTCCACGCGGTAGGCCGCGTTGGCGCATGCCGGGGCGGCGGGAATGGCGCTGATCTCGCCCACGCCCTTGGCGCCGAAGGTGTTCTGATCGTCCGTGCCCTTTTCGATGAAGCGCACCTCGATGGGCGGCACATCCGTGGAGCGCAGCAGGCCCAGCGTGCCGTACTTGCTCTTGACGTAGCCGTTTTCCATCTTGAAGTCCTCGGTCAGGCCGTAGCCCAGGCCCATGACCACGCCGCCCTCGATCTGTCCGGCGCAGGCCTGGGGATTGACGACGCGGCCCACGTCATGGGCGGCCACCACGCGGACGACCTTTTTGTTTTCGTCCATGACGACCACCTGCGCCGCATAGCCGTAGGCCACATGGCTGACGGGGTTGGGCTTGTCGGAGCCCATGGGGTCGGTCACGCCGGAGTACTCGCCGTAGAACGACTGGCCCTCCAGCCTGGTCAGGTCGCCGCCCGCCGCCTTGAGCGCCTGCGAAAGCTGCTGGGCCGCGCGGCGCGTGGCCTCGCCGCAGAACACGGTCTGGCGGCTGGCGGTGGAGGTGCCGGAGTTGGGGGTGACGGCGGTGTCGGCGCGCTCATGGAAGATGCTCGCGGGCGCGACGCCCGTCACCTCATGCACGAGCTGCGTGCACACCGTAGCCACGCCCTGGCCCATGCACGCCGCGCTGGTGCGGATGCGCACCATGCCGCCTTCCACGGCCAGGCGGCAGCGGCCGATGTCCGGCAGGCCCACGCCTACGCCGCTGTTTTTCATGGCCCCGGCGATGCCCGCGTAGGGGCTGCTTTCAAACGCTTCCCTCACGGCCTCCAGACATTCGACATAGCCCGTGTCCGGCGAGGCGATCTGCCCGTTGGGCAGCACCTGTCCGGGGCGGATGGCGTTGCGGTAGCGGATCTCCCACGGGGAGATGCCCACCTTCTCGGCCAGCAGGTCCAGGTTGACCTCGCCCGCGAAGCAGCTCTGCGTGACGCCGAAGCCGCGGAAGGCGCCGCCGGGCACGTTGTTGGTATAGACGCAGATGCCGGTGATGTCCACGTTCTGGAAGTTGTAGGGACCGCCGGCATGCGTGCAGGCGCGCTGCAAAACCGGCCCGCCCAGGGAGGCGTAGGCCCCGCAGTCGGAGATGAGCAGCGCCTTCATGGCCAGGAGTTTGCCGTCCTTGTCGCAGGCGGTGGTCACGTCCATCTCCATGGCGTGGCGCTTGGTGTGGATGTTGAGGCTCTCCTGCCGGGAGAACTTCACCTTCACGGGCCGGCCCGTGGCCCAGGCCATCAGCGCCGCGTGATGCTGCACGCTCATGTCCTCCTTGCCGCCGAAGCCGCCGCCCACCAGCTTGGTCTGGCAGCGCACCTTTTCCGGCGGCAGCTTGAGCATGCGGCTGATTTCCTTCTGTTCGTCGTAGACCGACTGGCTGGCGGTGTACATCAGAAGCCCGCCGTCGCCGTCCGGGATGCCGATGGCGCATTCCGGCTCCATGAAGGCATGGTCGGTCATCGGGGTGGAATAGTGCCGGGTGACCACGTACGCCGCCTCGGCGATCGCCTTGTCCACGTCGCCCCGGCGCAGCACCTGCTTGGTGAGGATGTTCCCGTTTTCGTGCAGCTTGGGCGCGTCCTCCTTCATGGCCTCGCGCGGGTCGGTGAGGGGCGTGAGCTCGGTGTAGGTCACGTCCACCAGGCTGAGCACCTCGTCCAGCGTCTCCTTGTGGTTGGTGGCTACCAGCACGATCGCGTCGCCCACGTAGCGCGTGCAGTCGCCCTCGGCGATCAGCACGTCCCAGTCCTGAATGATATGCCCGGTCTTGTTAAAGGGCACATCCTTGGCGGTAAGGATCCTGACCACGTCGGGATGCGCCAGCGCGCGGGTCAGGTCGATCTTCTCCACCCGCGCGCGCGGGTATTTGGAGCGCAGGGCCTTGGCGTAGATCATGCCGGGAAGGGTGATGTCGTCCACGAAAAGCCCGGTTCCCAGCACCTTTTCCGCCACGTCCACCCGCGGAAACAGGTGGCCGATGCGCGCGTCCGCGTCGCTGTCCGGCACGGGCAGGTTTTCGCGCAGCATCCTGGCCGCCAGCAAAATGGCCTGCTCGATGCGCACATAGCCCGTGCAGCGGCAGATGTTGCCCCGGATGGCCTTTTTGACATCCTCGGGCGTGGGGTCGGGGTTCTCGGCGATCAGCGCCTTGGCGCACAGCACCATGCCGGGGATGCAAAAGCCGCACTGCACCGCGCCCGTCTGCCCGAAGGCGTAGACGTACACCTCGCGCTCGCGCTCGGTGAGTCCCTCCACGGTTGTGATGTGCTTTCCATCCAGCTTGGCAACCCGGAATACGCAGGCCTTGGCCTTCTTGCCGTCCACCAGGACGGTGCACGTGCCGCACGCGCCCTCGCCGCAGCCGTTTTTCACGCTGGTCAGCCGCAGGTCGTCCCGCAGGTAATCCAGCAGCTTGCTGTTCTTTTCAGTGCGGCATACCGCACCGTTCACATACAAAGTGTACATGCCAGCCTCCTTATCGCTTTACATACCGTCCGGCGCTCGCGCCCGAGGGTTCACCGTCCTTTGCCGCCAGTTGCCCGCCCACATAGACGGCCCGGGCGCGTCCCGCCGCCTCAAAGCCTTCGTAGGGCGTATAATCCACGTTCTGATGCTGCGCCTCGGCGCGAATGACCCAGCGCGCCCGCGGGTCCCACACGGTCATGTCCGCGTCCGCGCCCTGGGCAAGCTGCCCCTTGCGGGGCCACATCCCAAACAGCTTCGCGGGGTTTTCGCTCAGAAGGCGGCTCATCTGCGCCGCGGTCATCAGGCCAGACGCCACAAAGCTGGTGTAGATGAGCGCCGGGCGGTGCTCGATGCCGGGCGCACCGTTGGGAATTTTGGTGAAGTCGTCCCTGCCCAGCGTCTTCTGGTCGCTGAAGCGGTAGCTGCAATGGTCGGTGGAGATGGTATCGATCTCCCCGTCCAGGACCGCCGCGCGCAGCGCCTCCCGGTCGGCGGGAGAGCGAAGCGGCGGACTCATGACGTATTTGGCCCCTTCGAAGCCCTCCAAGTGGTAGCGCGATTCGTCCAGCAGGAGGTACTGCGGGCAGGTTTCGGCCCAGACCTTCTGCCCGGCCGCGCGGGCGCGGCGCACCTCCTCCAGCCCCTCGGCGCTGGAGAGATGGACGATGTGGACCGGGCTGTCCGCCAGCTTCGCCACGGCGCACAGGCGGCGGATGGCCTCCGCCTCCACCACAGGCGGGCGCGAGGCGGGATGCCCCGCCGGGCCGATGACGCCCTTTTCAAGCTGCTCCCGCTGGAGCCGGTTGACCAGCGTGCCGTTCTCGCAGTGCACGCCCAGGACCCCGCCGAAGGGACGGAGGGCCGAAAGCAGGTCGTACATCTGCGCGTCGTCCAGGCGCAGGTTGTCATAGGCGTAGTAGGCCTTGAAGGACGTGACGCCCCGCTCGAACATCTGCGGGAGCTCGGCGCGCGTCTGCTCGTTCCAGTCGGTCACGGCCATGTGAAAGGCGTAGTTGCACGCGCATTTTCCCTCGGCCTTGCGGTGCCAGGCGTCCAGCGCGTCCCTGAGCGTGCCGCCCCGCTCCTGCGTGGCGAAGTCCACCAGCGTGGTCGTGCCGCCGCACGCCGCGGCGCGGGAGCCGCTGGCGAAGTCGTCGGCGGTGACGGTCGTGCCGCTGTCCATGTCCAGGTGCGTATGGGCGTCGATGAAGCCGGGAAAGACCAGGCAACCCGCCGCCTCGCACACCGCGTCGCCCGCGCCCGCCTCGATGGCGGGCGCGATGCGGGTGATTACGCCGTTTTCAAACGCGATGTCGCCCTGCATAAGGCCGTCCGGCAGGACGAGCGTTCCGTGTTGGATGATGGTCATGGCGCTCACCTCCCGCAATCAGAGGCAGTAGGCGTAATCGCGGATGACCGCCTGCATCAGCGCCCGGATGGAGGCGTCGGTGCGGGTGTCGGAGGCAAGCTCCGTTTCGTATTCCTCGCCGCCCAGGCGCACCTTCACGCGCTGCGCGCCGGCGTCCAGCACGCAGAAGCCCGCGTTGGTGGAATCGGCCATGTCTCCGGCCGAGCCAAAGAGGGTGAACTTGTCCTTGTAGGGGGCGCTGATGTAGGGGCAGAACACGGCGCAGTTGCCGCACTCGTTGCACATCTTGTCCACGTGGATGACCTGCTCCTTCTCAAGCCCCGGCACCCTGACGGCGATGTTGGCGCGGTTGGGGCATACGTCCACGCAGTTCTCGCAGACGGTTTCGCAGCCGAGGCAGCGGGCGGCCTCCTCCCCGGGGCTTCCGGCGCCCCTGAGCGCGGAGCGGCGGACCTTGAGGGCCGCGGGCGCGAGCCTGAGCGCGGTGCGCCCGGCCTCCGGCGCGCTCAGGATGTCGCGCGCGGCGGCGGCAGCGTCCGCGATGGCCTCCACCACGGTGGCGGGGCCGCGGCGCGCGTCGCCCAGCACGTAGATGCCGTTGGACTTGCACGCCCCGTCCGTCACGGCGCGGCCGCGTTCATCCAGGGCGACGCCGTTGTTGCGGAAATAGTCCGCGTCCGCCTTCTCGCCGATGGCGGCGATGACGGTATCGGCGGGAACGTCCCGCGTGCGGCCCGTGGGCTGCGGGCTGCGGCGGCCGGAGGCGTCGGGCGCGCCCAGCTCCATCACCTCGCAGGTCAGCATGCCGTCATGCAACGCCTTGGGAGCCATCAGCTCGCAGAATTCGACACCGTCAGCCATGGCCAGCTCCAGCTCCTCGGCGTCGGCGGGCATATAGCGGCGATTGCGGCGGTAGACCAGGCGCACATGCTCCACGCCCTGCGCGCGCCGGGCGGCGCGGGCCGCGTCCATGGCGGTGTTGCCGCCGCCGATGACGACGACGTTTTTGCCCAGGGAAAGGGTTTCGGGCGCGTTTTTCTGCTTCTCCAGGAATTCGATCACGTTGAGGGCCTCGCCGCCCTCCAGATGGAGCGCGCCGTGCTCCCACGCGCCGTTGGCGATGACGACGTGGGTGTAGCCCTTCTCAAGCAGCGCGCGGGCATCCGCGACCTCCGTGTTCAGCCGGACCTCCACGCCCAGCTTCTCCAGCATGGAGGCGTCCTTGTCGATGGCCTCATCGCTGATGCGGAAGGCCGGGATGACGTGCCGGACGATGCCGCCCAGCGCGTCCCGCTTTTCAAAGAGCGTGACCTTCGCCCCGCCGCGCGAAAGGAAATACGCCGCCGCCATGCCCGCGGGGCCGCCGCCGATCACGGCCACCCTGGCGCCGCAGGGCGCGCCGGGCCTGAGGGTGCGCACAAAGGCGTCAAAGCCGCCCTCGGCCGCCGCGAGCTTCGCGGCGCGGATGTGCACCGATTCCTCATAGAAGTTGCGCGTGCACTTGGACATGCAGGTGTGGCTGCAGATGGTGCCGGTGATGAAGGGCAGCGGGTTTTTGGCGCAGATCACCTCCAGCGCGTCCGCATAGCGGCCATCGCCCACCAGCCTGAGGTATTCGGGGATGTCCTGATGGATGGGGCACTGCTCGGCGCAGGGTGCGGTGAAGCAGTCGATGAGGGGCACGTCCTTTTTCATCTTGCGGCTGGGCAGGGGCTTGACGGGCTTGAGGTGATGCACGTCCGTGCGGGCCCTGGCGGCCAGGGCGCTCAATGCCTCCACGTCCACGCCCTCAAAGGGCCGGTACGGCATGGCGCCGAGGATGTCGGCGATGGGCCGGAGGCGGTTGTATCCGCCGGGCTTGAGGAGCGTGGTCGCCATGGTGATGGGCCACACGCCGCAGGCGAAGATGTCGGCGATGTTGTACTGGTCCGCGCCGCCGGAATAGGATACGCGGAGCTTTCCGTCAAACGCCTTCTCCACCCGCTCGGCCAGCGAGATGGACAGCGGATAGAGGCTCTTGCCGCTCATGTACATCTCCTCGCCCGGCAGCTCGCCCGCCGCGATGGTGACTGGGAAGGTGTTGGTCAGCTTCACGCCGAACTCCACGCCGTTTTCCTCGCACAGCGCCATCAGGCGGCGGAACATCGGGATCGCGTCGGAGAACTGCAGGTCGGCCTTGAAGTGATGGTCGTCAAAGACGATGTAGTCGTAGCCCATGCCATCCAGCGTGCTGCGCGCGAACTCGTAGCCCAGCAGCGTGGGATTGCATTTGATGTAGGTGTTGAGCTTCTTGACGGTGATGAGGTAGGTGGCGATCCGCTCGATCTCGTCCGGCGGGCAGCCGTGCAGCGTGGACAGGGTGATCGAGGTGCAGATGTGCGGATTGATGCCGTCGATGTATGCTTCGTCGATGCCGGGCAGGCGGCTGAGGTTCTCCCGGGCCCACGCGCGGCACTCGGCCCAGACGGCGCTCCCGGAGGCGTCCTTCATGCCCTCGATGTAGCGGTCCACCTTTTCGCTCTGGATGCCCGCGAGGTCGTAACCCACGCTCATGTTGAACACAAAGCCGTCGGGCGAGCCAAAGCCCATGGACTTGGAAAGCAGCTTAATGGCGAACCACGCCTTGACGTATTCCTCGTACGCCTGCGGCACGCGCAGCTCCGTGCTCCATTCCACGTTGTAACACTCGTCCTCGGCCCGGATGCAGGGCTTGGAGACGGGCAGGTCCTCGCCGTCGATGATCTGCACGGTCTTGACCTCAAAGAAGCGGCTGCCGCCCACATAGGCCGCGATCAGGTTCTGCGCGAGCTGCGTATGCGGACCGGCGGCCGGGCCGAAGGGCGTTTCCACCCGCTCGGTGAAGATGGGGAGCGTCTTGCCGCTCTCGTGGCGGTAGAGATCGCCCACGCCGAAGATGGTGCCCTGCGTGCGGTATTCCTCCAGCACCCAGTTCATCAGGTCGGCAAAGGGAATGGGACGCATGATGTCGCTCATAAAAACCCCTCCTGTGCTATTGTTGATACATGCAATGGCGCGCCGACGGGGAGGGTTCCCAGGTCCCCGCCGGCCGCATGGTTTCCGGTTTCAGCGGCCCGCGTTGATGCGCTGCCACAGGTCGGCGGCTTCCTCGCGGCAATGCGCGAGCACGGCCTCCTTGTCGATATCCACAAGTTCGCGGTCCTTCATCCTGACCACACCGTTGATGATGGTGGTGACGACGTTGTGGCCGTTGCAGCCGAAGAGGAGGTGGCTGTTCACGTTCTGCGCCGTCATGGGGGTCAGCGGCACATAGTCCAGCACGATCACGTCGGCATACGCGCCGGGAGCAAGCACGCCCACGGGCTTTTCAAAGAAGCGCGCGGCCATGTGGCGGTTGTGGTCAAAGAGCATGGCGGGGATCTCGCCCCAGGCCACGTTGGGCTTGCAGGCGTTGTGCTTGTGCAGGATGTTGGCGACCTTGTAGCTCTCCAGCATGTCGTTGGTGTAGCCGTCGGTGCCCAGGCCGATGAGAATGCCCTTTTCAAACATCTTGAGCACCGGCGGGCAGCCCACGGCGTTGCCCATGTTGCTTTCGGGGTTGTGCACGACCATCGTGTCCGTGCTCCTGAGCAGGTCCATCTCGGCCTCGTTGATGTAGATGCAGTGGCCGCAGATGGTCTTTTCGCCCAGAATGCCCATGTCGTGCAGGCGGAACATCAGGCGCTTGTTGTACTTGGTCAGGCTGTCGTAGAGGTCGTCGATGCCCTCGGCCACGTGGATGTGGTATCCGGCCCCCTCGGGCTTCTCGGCGGCGCAGTATTCCAGCGTCTCGTTGGAGAGGGTGAAGGGCGCGTGCATGCCCATCATGCCCTTGAGCATATCGGTATCGTCCCGCTGCGCATAGCGGATGAAATCGACGTTTTCCTTCACGGCGGCGCGCATCTTCTCCGCGCCGTCGCGGTCGCTGATCTCGTAGCACAGATTGGTGCGCACGCCGAAGCGCTTCGCGCTTTCGGCCAGCGCGAACAGGCTTCCTTCGATTTCGCCGTAGCTGGCGTGGTGGTCAAAGACGGTCGTCACGCCGTTTTCGATGCAGTCCAGGTAGGTCGCGTCGGCGCTGGCTTTTGAATCCTTCAGCAGAAGATGGCGGTCGATGGTCCACCACTGCTGATCCAGCACCTCCAGGAAGTTGGAGGGATTGTTGCCGCGGATGGTCAGGCCGCGCGCAAAGGCGGAGTAGATATGGTTGTGCGCATTGATGAAGCCCGGCATGATCACGCCGCCCCTGGCGTCCATGAAGGGCGCGTCGGGGTATTTGGCGCGCAGTGCCTGCGTCTGGCCCACCTCGGCGATCAGGTTGCCCTCAATGGCCACGCAGCCGTTTTCCAGGAAGGGGTTGTGTGCGTCGCGGGTGACAAGGCGTCCGTTTCCCAGCAGATACATGTGCATTCTCCTTTTCGCTCCGTCGTTTGTGATGGGTATGCTTATGTCGGAATGCTCCCGCTGCCGTGCCAGACGCGTAAGCGGCTGTAGCGAAGTCGGGAACAAGACCACCGGTTTGGGATCTTGCAGCCCTTGCGCGAAGCACTCCGTTACAGCCGCCTGCTACCAACATTCCCTGTTGGGGCATCAAATGTCGTACGAAAAAACAGCCTCCATGTAACTTGGAAGTCCGCAAGGACTTCCGTCCCGTCGGTCCAACCCGTGCGCGAAGCACTCCGTTACAGCTGGCTGTTAAAAATCAGACAATCGTGCGGTCAATCGTTTCCATATCCTTACTTGCAACTGTAGTATAGCACCCGCCCGCAGTCCTTGCAAGCGCGTGATGAATTTTCTATCATTTGTACAATTTGGCAGGATAACAGGTGTGTGCTTTTCATAGTTTTTCACATAAAAAAATCACGCTTCCCCTGCCCGCAACCGGTTTTGCCGCAACGGGTTACGGTTTTGGGGAAGCCATGATTTTTTCAATTTCGGATAACGCTTTTTCCGTGTCCGCATCCATTCCTTCAACGGCCGAAAGCGCCGGCGTCAGCCGGATGGCCGCGCCCGCTTCCCGCGCCGCCGCCATGCCGCCGCGCTCGCCGGTGAGCGCGGCAAGCGCCGGAAAGAGGCGTCTGGGAAAAACGACGGGGCTGCCCGGCACGCCGTCATAGGACAGGCGGTGCACCGCTCCGGGCGCGGCGGCAAAGCTGTCCAGCAGCCGCTCAACGCTCCCGGCGGTGAGGAGGGGCTGGTCCCCCTGGACAAAGAGGCATCCGTCCATGTCCGTCATCTCGGCGACGCCCAGGCGGACGGTATCGCTCTGCGGCCCGCCGGGATAGCGCACGGCCCTGACGCCGCACGCGCCGCACAGGGCCTCCACCTCACCGTCGCTGACCACGGCCACCACGCGCGCAAGGCGCCCGCGCGGAAGCGCGCCCAGCGCATGGGCGAGCAGCGGCGCGCCTGCCAGCGGCGCAAGCAGCTTGTTGCCCCCGAAGCGCCGCCCGCGCCCGGCGGCCATGACGACGCAGCCGATCTTCATGGTTGGGCCTCCAGTTGGTCAAGGTCCAGCACGAAGCAGTCGCTTCGCGCAAAAAGCTCCCGCAAAAAAGGCGTGCTGTCCTTGCGGACCGCCGCCAGCACGCGCTTTTCCGCTAGCAGCAGACGCAGCTCGGCCAGGTACGCCGGGCTGCATGACTCCAGAAAGCCGATCTCGTCGACCGCGGCCCAGGCGCCCGGCGCTTGCCTGGCCGCGCGCAGCAGCGCCACGCCCCCGGCGTCCAACGCCTCCTTGCGCGGCTGCATCGCGCCCGTGTCCCGCACGCCGATCAGGCAGCCCTCGCCGCCCCCGCGCCCCCTGAGCCGCACGCGCGCCGGGAGCCCGTCCGCGCCGCGCTCCACCTCGCTGACCACGCCGGGCACAGGCGCGCCGCCGATGAGCGCCTCCAGCAGCGTGCTCTTGCCCGCGCCCTTAGCGCCGGTAATGAGCAGGCTTTTCCGGCCGGAATGTTGAAAAGTGCGTATTGTATAGGCTTTCAGCCATTTGGGTACAGCTTGTTTTGTAGGCCTCATAGCGCATCAGCAGCTCCTTTGCCCCCGGCGTCAGCATGCTTCCCCCGCCGCCTTTTCCGCCGATTCTGCGCTGGGTGAGCGGGAACGCGAACGCGTCCTCCGCCCGCTTGAGGATGCCGAACGCCTTGGTATAGGCCATGCCCATCCGCTTGGCTGAGGCGCGCAGGCTCCCCAGCTCGTCGATGCCGCGCAGCAGCTGGTACGGGCCTTCCCCAAAGAACTTTTCTCCCTCGTCGTCGCAAAAATAGATTCCGAATTTGAGCTTCATTCCGCGTCTCCTCTTGTCATCAGAAAGTGTCTCCCATGGCGCAGAACCTCGACCGGGCCGTAGATTTTCGTGAGCGCTTCCTCAAGGCTCCCGGCGGTGGCGCGCGCCATATGGACCTGGCCCACGAGCCTTCCGTCCCTGAGCAGGAGCAGGCGGTCGGCGTAGCGCAGGGCGATGTTCGCGTCGTGGCTGCTGAGCAAAACCCCCGCCTCTTCCCTCTGCGCATACGCCTTCAGCCAGCGCAGCAGCCGGTGGCGGCGCTCGTAGTCCAGCGCGCTGTCCGGCTCGTCGAGCAAAAGCAGCGGCGAACGGCGCACGAGCGTGCGCGCAAACAGCACCAGCTGGCGCTGGCCCTCGCTCAGCGAAAGGTATCCGGCCTCCGCCCATGCCGCGTCTCCCAGCTCCGCCAGCAGCGCCATGGCGCGGCGCCTGTCCTCCGGCCCCGGCTTCTGAAACGGGCCGAGCGCCGGGTTGCAGCCCATCAGCACGACGTCCATGACGCTCAGCGCCAGCTCGCAGGTGCTGCGCTGGGCCAGGTAGCCGATCCTTTGCGCGCGCCGCCGGCAGGACATGTCCCGCAGGCTTTCCGCTTCCAATAACATACACCCTTCGGGCGCATCCGTCAAGCCGCACAGCGCCCGCAGAAGCGTGGATTTTCCGGAGCCGTTGGCCCCCAGCAGCGCGCACAGCTCGCCGCGGCGCACCGAGAAGGACACGTCCCTCAGCACCCGACGCTGCCCGTAGCCGGCGCATAGGCTTTCAACGCGCAGAAGCTCATCCATTGCGCTCCCCCCACATCAGCCGCAGCAGAAAGGGTACGCCCAGCAGCGAGGTCACGATGCTCACGGGGACCTCGCTCGATCCGATGCTGCGCGCCAGCACATCGGCCACCAGCAGCAGCGCCCCTCCGGCAAGCCCGGCGAGCACCGTCGTTGAAAAGCGGCTGCTGCGGGTGAGCAGCCGGGCGATGTGCGGCGCGAGCAGCCCGATGAAGGAGATCAGCCCCGTCATGCTCACCACCGAGCCGGTGACCAGCGTGGCCAGCAGCAAAACCGCGCAGCGCATCGCCCCCACCGGCACGCCGAGCATGCGGGCGTCCTCTTCTCCAAGGCCCAGCAGGATGATCTGCCGGTGGAGCAAAAACAGGCACAGAAGCCCCGCGGCGACGAGCGGCAATACGCCCCAGAGCTTCTGCATCGTCACATCCGCGAAGCTGCCCATCGTCCAAAACTCGATGGCGGCAAGCTGCTTTTCCGGGTCCGCCGTCAGCTTCATCAGCATCAGCATGGACTGCGTGAGGGCGTTTACGGCGATTCCCGCCAGCACGATCCCCGTGACGCCCCGCTGCCGCACGAAGCCGGCCAGGGCCAGCACCGCCAGCACCGCCGTCATGCCGCCGGCGAAGGCGAGCAGCGCGGTGAGCGTAACGCCGCCGCCGAAAAACAGAATCGCTGCCGCCGCGCCCGCCGACGCTCCCGACGACACGCCGATGATATCCGGCGCGGCCAGGGGGTTTTGAAACACCGTTTGATACACGCCGCCCGCTATGCCCAGCGCGAATCCCGCCAGCAGCGCCATGCACGTGCGCGGCAGGCGGAGCGTGAAAAACACGCGGCGGTCCATGCCGTCCGCCGCCAGCCGCGTCCAGTCGATGGGATAGCGCCCCACCGCCAGAGAAGCGGCAAAGGCAGCCCCCGTAACCACGAGGGCCGCCGCAAAGTACAGCGCGAGCTTCTTTCCTGTTTTCATCTCATTTCGTCAGAAGGGCGGTATCGATCGTGATGCCGTAAAACGCCGCGTAAAACGCCTCCGCATCGGCACAGAAGGTTTCAAAGGGATATTCCTCTTCATGCAGCACGGCCGCCATCCAGCGGCTGCCCAGCATGGCGCTGGGGACGGGCGAGTCCCACGCCTCAAACGCAGAGGGCATTTCGTAGACCGCGCCGTTTTCAATGGCGTCCAGCCCGGCGAGCTGCGGGTCGCCGACCAGCTCCTCGCGGGTGTAGGCGGCCTCCGGCACGATCACGATTGCTTCGGGGTTCCACGCCAGGAGCTGCTCGTAGGAAATCTCCGCCCAGTAGGTATCCTCGATGCTGGCGGCCACGTTCTCCCCGCCGCCCAGCTCGATGAGGCTGTTCTGATACATCTTGGCGCCCGCCGTGCTCAGGTAGCTGCTGTTTCCCGCAAGATACACCCTCGGACGCTCCGTCCCCGCCAGAAGCGCCGTCAGTTCCGCCTCCGTCCGGGCGTTATCCTCCAGAAGCGCCGCGGCCCGCTCCTGCGCGCCCGTCGCCGCGCCCAGCATTTCAATCGTTTCTGCCAGAAGCGCAAGGTCCTCCGGGTTGACCAGAAGCGCCGGAATCCCCAGCTCCTCCAGCGCGGGGACCGTGTCCTTGAGCTTGAGGGGAAGGATGACCAGATCCGGGTCCAGCGCCGCGCAGCCCTCCAGATCAAACTCCTTGGCCGTGCCCACGCTGGGCAGCTCCAGCAGCTCCGGCGCCGCGAGCGCATAGATGGGGCGGCTGTCCGCCTTGGCCTCGATGCCCACCAGCCGGTCCTCAAGCCCCAGGGCAATGAGCATGGAGGTGGTGATATAGTATCCGCTCACAAGCTTCTGAGGCGCCTTGTCAATCGTGACCTCGCGCCCCGCGGCGTCCGTGACCGTAACGGGAAAGGCCCCTTCCCCCGCCGCGTTCTCCGCCAGGCATACGGGAGCCAGCAACGCCAGCATCAGACTCAGCGCAAGGGCGATCATTCTTTTGTACATGGGACTTCCTCCTGACATCGTTATATTTTATTGAGTATAACGATGGTAACACATTTTTCTTGTTCCGTCAACCTGTGGGAACCTTTTGTCATGAAAAAAGCGCGGAGCAAAAAAAAGACTTGAGCGCCGATGAGTCCCGGCCAGCCGGGAAAGGCGCTCAGGTCTTTCGCGCGCCGTGTCGTACGGCGGCAGTCCGTGGCACAGCATCGGCTGCGCGTCCCGCGGCGCGAGCGTGTGCGCGGGCCGGCCCCGAAAGCGGCGGTTTCGGTTCGCAGCGGCCTTTGACGCGCGCTTCTTTATCGCCCGTTCCACGTCTCCAGCCTTCGCGCGACGGCGTCCGCCGCGGGCGGACAGCCCTCCACGCAAGACGCGCAGCCGCGGCAGCAGTTTCCGATGCCCAGGCCGTCCGGCGTCTGTCCGCGCCATCCCTGGCCGATGTAGATGTCGCCTCCTACACCGCGCCCGGTCGCGTGCAGCGCGCGCACCAGCGCCGCAAAGCAGGCGGAGCACGCCTGGTTTTCGTGGACGCCGCGCGTCAGCGCGGCCACGGCGCCGCTGGGGCCGGGATAGTCCGCGGCTTCGCAGGGGCTGTTAAGCTCCGTCAGGTCGTCCGCGGACCAGGCGGCGCAGCCGGCGCCGTACTGCTCGGCCAGGCCGATGTAGGCCACATCCTCCGGCCTCAGCCCCATGAGGGCGCAGCCGTAGGCATCCAGCTGGACCGCGTCGGTGCCCAGATACATGCGTCCCGTCTGCACCGGGTTGCCGCCCTCCTCAAAATCCAGATCCCCGCAGATGCTGTCCACCACGATCAGCCCCGGCCGGAGCGCGGCGCCCAGCGCGGCGATGGGCCGGTGCAGCCCCATGGCATGGAAGCGGCGTTTCTCCTTGTCCGGCAGACAGCCCTTGAGATTTTTCAGGGCGCAGGTCATCACCGTCTGACAATGGCCCTTGAGCACCGGCAGGTCCACCAGCAGCCCGGCGTCCAGCGCGCGGCGGCAAATTTCGATCGGCCCCACGGCGGTCTGGACCGGACGGGTCCCGTCCTTCTTCAGGTCGCAGAAGGGCGCGTCATAGCGCCGGCATACCTCCTCGTAGCCGGCCCTGCGCATGGCGCGCAGCGTCTCCTCCCCCACCCAGCTGCTCTCGATGACGCTCAGGTCTGTCACCCCATGCGCCCGGAAGTACTCCAGGCAGCCGCTCAGCACGCCCGGATGGGTTATCGCCCCGTTCTCCGCCGTCCCCGCCACGACCAGATTGGGCTTGAGCGCGACCCCGCCGCCGGAGGGCACCAGCCGGATGGCTCCAGCCGCCTCCAGCAGCCTCATCGTCATGTCGTGGGCGTCACGCCCGTAAATCTGATAGATTTTTCCCATTGTTTTTTCATCCACCTTTGCCGCAGGCTTGGCGCGCCGTCCGTCCGGGGTCCCGTGGAGGATGCCGCGGACGGCGCGGGACGCGCCGGTCTGCCTCCAGTATACAGCAGATCCCCGCATTTGTCGAACGCCCCTGCCCGCCATGAGCGCCGGCGCTCCGTGGGCTTCCCGCAAAAAACAGGCGCGCCCCCGGCGGGGACGCGCGCCTCAGACCGCTGACAAAGTGCGGGGTGCAGGGGGATCATCCCCCTGCCGGGGTTTGGGGCAGAGCCCCAAAGCCTTATGCCGCAGCATTTCTTGCGAGCGTTGCGAGCGCCTAAAAGGCGCAAGAAACGCGGCTCTCCCCAAAAACAGGGGGTTTTTCAACAGTCTGAGGCGCGCCCCCGGCGGGGACGCGCGCCTTTGCCTGTTCAATTCACGCCCAGCAGGGCGAGCCAGCCGCCGATGATCAGGGCGGTGAGCACCGTCATCACCAGGCCGTAGCGGGCCATATCCCCCGGCGTGAAAGCCCTGGAGGAATACGGGATCACGTTGACGGGGCTGCTGGAAATGACGATGAGGGACAGCGCCGAGGAGAAGATGCACGGCGCCACCACGCCCCAGGGCGAAAGCCCATAGGCCGTGGCCAGGGAAATCATGATGGGCACGAGCACCACCCCGGAGACCGTGTTGCTGGAGAAGAGAATCTTAAGCACCGACACGGACAGCACGATGTAGACGCCGCGTACCAGAAGGCCGCCGCTGAGCAGCTGGGGCACGAAGAACGCCCTGGCCAGCGTTTCTGCCACACCGGAGGAATAGAGCAGGTCGCCGATGAGCACGCCCGCGCAGATGAGGAGGATGGAATCCCAGCTGATGTTCTGGATGGCCTTCTTCCACTCCACGACCTCCACGCCCGGCAGGAACATCATCAGCGCGCAGATCAGCGCCGCGTGATAGCTCTCCAGGCCGATGAGGCCGCCAAAGACCCACATCATGACGGCGCAGCCGAAAATGACGGAGAGCCATTTTTCCCGGCGGCCGAAGCGGACCGCCTCGCCGCCGGTCTGCAGCGGCTCGCGGTTTTTGAGCGGGCGGGTGAGAATCAGCCAGCCGACGGCGATGAGCGTGGCGCAGATGGGCACGCCGATGAGCATCCACTGGCCGAAATCCACCGAGATGCCGCAGTATTCCTCCAGGTAGCTCACCGCGATGAGGTTGGCGCCGGTGGCGATGGGCGTGGCCACGCCGCCGAAGGCGCAGCCCCAGGCCACGCCCAGCATCATGGCCCGGCCCAGCGCGGCGTGATCCTCGCGGCCGGCGGCCTTGTCCCAGATGGACAGGGCGATGGGGAACACGATGGCGGCAGCGGCCACCTCGGTCACCCACATGGCCAGCAGCGCGCCGGAAATCATGATGCCCAGCACCACGCCGCGGGGGCTTTTGCCGAACAGGCGGAAGATTCCGCGGGAGATGAGCTTGCCCAGGTCGGTTTCGCGGAAGGCGTAGGAAAGCAGCAGCACGCCCAGGAAGAAACCGAAGATGGAGTTGCCGAAGCTTTTCTGCACCGACTGGGAAAAGCTCATCAGGCCCGTGAGCGGCGTGATGGCGACCACCGCCAGCGACGTGACCGCGATGGGCGCGGTTTCCGCGATCCAGTTCAGAATGGCAAAAACCAGTATGGCTGAGGCCATGACGGCGCTGCGGCTCTCCCCAAGGTCGAGCCGCGGCGCGACCGCGCACAGGCCCAGCACAGCTGCCAGCGTTGCGTAAAACAGCGCCGGCTTCACATGCACGCGCCTCATTTTGTGATGCTCTTGAGGGCCTGCACGGTGGAGGAGACGGCCGTCTCAATGGGCAGGCGTTCGATGCTGGAAGCAGCCACAAAGCCCACGGCGCAGGTTTCCTTCACGACGCGCGCGACGTCCTCCGGCTTGACGATGGGGCCGCCGTGGCACAGGGGGATGATATCGCTCCGCACGGCCCGGCCCGCGCTGAGGATGGCCTGCGTCTTGGCGATGGCCTCCTCCATGGGGCTGGCCTGCTTCACGCCCACATCGCCGCCCGCGGTGAGGCCCACGTGCGAAACCAGAATGTCGATGCCCTCGCGCGCGAGCATTTCGGCCTCCTCCGGGCAGTAGCAGTAGGCAAGGGTGACAAAGCCCATCTCGGAAGCCAGCTTGAGGCTGGACAGCTCCTTGGCAAAGCCCAGACCCACCTGCTCCAGCTCCCTGCGGATGGGGCCGGAGAGCTTGCCGATGGTGGGGAAGTTGATGACGCAGCGGTAGCCGATATCCCACAGGCTCTGCAGGAAACGCCGCATGTCGCGGGTGGGGTCCACGCCGTAGATGCCGGCCACCACGGGGGTATGATGCACCATGGGCAGGATCTGGTCCCGGCCCATTTCGTAGACGATCTGGTTGGCGTCGCCGATGGGCAGGTTGCCCGCGATGGAGGCGATGCCGTTCATGCGGTAGCGGCCGGAGTTGTAGACCACGATGAGGTCCGCGCCGCTCTTTTCCTCCAGGCGCGCGATCAGCCCCGCGCCAGCGGCGCAGGCGATGATGGGCTCGCCCCGTTCGATTTTCTGATGAAGATTCTCAAGAATCTGCTGTTTTTCCTGCATGATTAATCCCTCTCCTTTTTTGCCATCAGCGAAAGCAGCTCGTCCACGCACGCGTTTGCAAAGGCCTCGTCGTTGTGGTGCAGGTCCATCACGCGCACAGGCACCTGGGCGGGCATGACGGCCGTCAGCTCGTCCAGGAAGGCCTGGTCCGCCTGGGGATCATAGAATACCTGGCCCTCGCGGTTGACCATGGAAAAGCCGCGTTTTGCCGCAAGCACCGCGACGTTGCCACGCGAGCCGCTCAGGCGCTCGGCGAACACGCGCGCGCAGGCGCGCATCTCGTCGGCGTTGGCGCGCATCTTCACCGAGGACGGGCTGTGACGGTAGAGCACGCGGGCTTTCTGCGCGTCGGTGAGCGTGTCCTCGGCGCCCAGGTTGACCATCTCCAGCGCGCCGGGCGTAACCACGCAGGGCACGCCCTTCTCGGCGGCGGTGCGCAGGCGCTGGGGCCCTACGGCGTAGATGCCGCCCGCCACCTCGTCGGCGATTTCGCTGGTGGTCAGGTCGAGCACGCCGGCAAAATGGCCCTCGGCGATCATCTTTTCCATGATGCGCCCGCCGGACATGCCGCGCGCATGGAACACCAGCACCTCGTAGCCCGCCTTTTCCAGGCGCGCCACGCAGGCATCCACGCAGGGCGTGGTCACCCCGAAGCCGCTGACGGCGATCGCCCTGCGCTCCTTCTGCGGAGCGAGGGGCTCGGCGAGCATGGCGGCCACGATGGCCGCCGCGCGGCTGAGCGCGTTGGTGGTGAGGAAGTTCAGGTTCTGGATATCCACCACGGGATTGAGCAGAAGGATATCCTCACCCTGCACGTAGGGCAGCGTGTTGCCCGAAGCCATCGTGGACACGATCACCTTGGGCACGCCCAGGGGCAGGGTGCGCATGGCGGCGCTGGCCATGGACGTGCCGCCCGAACCGCCCAGGGATACGACGGCGTCCAGCCGGCCCCCGGCGCGCAATTCCCCCACCACGCGGCACAGGCCGCGCATCATGAAGTCGGCCGCCTCGGAACGGGTCTTGACCTTGGCTACCTCGTCCGCCTGCTCGCCCAGCACCTCCCGCTGGGAGATCTCGGCGTCGGCGGGGCTGGGCCTTAGAATGCCGGTATCCACCAGCGTGACCGTCAGGCCCAGGCGCTCCAGCCGGGCGCGCAGAAAGCGCGCCTCGGCCGCTTTGGTATCCATGGTGGCGATGAGGCAGACATTGGCCATGGTTACGCCTCCTGCATCACCGGCTGATCCGGCCTGTTCTTGCGGTAACCGGCGATATGCCATACCAGCAGAGCGACAAAGAGCACGATGCCGATGATGTCCGCGACGTACACGGGCCAGAGGAAGCACAAGGCGCTCAGGGCCGCCAGCACGCGCTCCTGCCACTTCATCTTCCTCAGGAAGAAGCCCTCCACCGCGATGATGAACGCGAACATGAACACCGCCACCATCAGAATGGCCCAGATGGTTTCATACCACGGCCCCTGCAGGAGCAGCGCGGGACGGTAGAGGAACAGGAACGGGAGCACGAAGCCGCCGATGGCCAGGCGCATGGAAACCAGGCATGTCTTCATGAACTTGGCCCCCGCCAGGCCCGATGCGACCAGGCAGCCGATGGCGACCGGCGGCGTGATGGCGCTGAGCTCGGCATAGTAGAACACGAAGAAGTGGGCCACGATCAGCGGCACGCCGAAGGTGGTGAGCGCCGGAGCGCCCAGCAGGGCCGCCAGGATGTAGGCCGAGCCGCTGGGCATGCCCATGCCGAAGATCAGGCAGACGATGGCCACCAGCAAAGCCAGGATGAACAGGTTATCGCCCGCCAGGGACAGCGCGAACTGGGAGATCTTGGAGGGCAGGCCGGTCGCGGTGAGGATCTCGACCACGCAGCCCATGGTCGCCATGCACACGGCGATGCCGGCCACGGTCTTGCCGCCGGAGGCGAAGCCCTCGAGGGTCTTTTTGAGGAAGATGACGGGCGCCTTGCGCAGGGTGCTTTCCTTATCGAACAGCTGCATCACCAGGCCCATGCCCAGGAGCGTGAGGATGGCGATGAACAGCGCCTTCTGGGGCGAGAAGCTCATGATCATGAGCACGACCAGCACGATGACCGGCACCACGAAGAGCATCAGCTTGCCGAAGGCCTTGTGGAACTGGGGAATCATGTCGCTCTTGACCTTTTCATCGCCCAGCTTGAGGGCCTTGATGTACACGCTGATGGCGATGCCCAGGTAGTACAGCAGCGCGGGCGCCACGCCCACGGCCACGAGGTAGATGTAGGGAATGCCCGTCCAGGAAGCGATGATGAACGCGGCGGCGTTCATGACCGGGGGCAAAATGGCGCCGCCGGTGGAGGCGGACGCCTCGCAGGCCGCGGCGAACTCAGGCGGATAGCCGCGCTTCTTCATCAGCGGGATGGACACGGCGCCTGTGAGGGTGATGTTGGCCGCCACGCTGCCGGTGATGGAGCCGATCAGGCCGCTGGAGAGCACGGCCACCTGCGCGCCGCCGGAGCGGATCTTGGTGCTGGCGGCCATGGCCACGTTCATGATGGAGCTGATGGCGCCGAAGGACTCCATCAGGCCGCCGAAGATGGTGAAGAGCACGATGGTGTTGGCCGACACGGAGGCCAGCATGCCGTAGACGCCGGTGAAGTTGGTGGTGACGTAGGTGATGAGGCGGGACAGGCTCAGGCCGGAGTGGAAGAACACGCCCGGCATGTAGGGCCCGAAGTAGCCGTAGAGCAGCGCGACCATGGCGATGATGGGGATGATCCAGCCCCAGGTGCGCTTGGTGGCGATGAGGATGACCACCAGGAACACCGCACCGGAGAACACCTTGTCAAACGGCTGACGGCCGATGCTCATCTGAAATCGCGTGGAATTGACATGGATGTAAGCCGCGGTTACGATGCTGGCCAGCAGGAACACGATCATGAACACGCTGCGGACCTTGGAGCGGGTATCCTTGAGCTTGATGGCCTGCAGGAAGATGATGACCAGAGAAAATGCGATGTGCAGGTTGATATGCTGCTCTGCCGCGAAGATGGTATAGTTGGCGGCCAGCAGATGGTACAGGCTCATCACGATTGCCACAACCGTGGTAGCCCGGTCCACGAAGATTTCCAGCTTGCTTCTGTCCTGGATCGCGTTGGTTTCGGACATGCCAGATCGACCCACCTTTCAAAAGATGAGGGGCGCCTCACCGGTGTGCGGAGACGCCCCGTTGAACGGGCGCTGAACGTCCCGCAGGGTTTGAAATCGGATTACTCGCCGTAGACGGTGAAGCGGTCCTCCCACAGGCCGGCTTCCTTCAGGGCCTTCGCCGCGCCGGGATGGAAGGGGATGGTTTCCACGCACACGGACATGGCGACCTCTTCGAACTTGTCAAAGTAGGTGGAGATGGCCTTGAGGTCCTCCAGGCTTTCCAGGGCGGTCTTGGTGTAGAGGTAGGCGTCGTCCTCGCTGACGTTGGCGCTGAAGATGACCACGCCGGAGTTGGCGGCGGCCAGGTAGCTTTCGCCCTCGGGGATGGTGGCGCACTCGGCGCTGGTCATGACCGCGGTGCCCACGCCCGCGTTCATGGTCTTGACCTGCTCGCCCACTTCGGGGGACATGTTCAAAACGCGGATGGGGTTGGTGGCTTCGATTTCCACGATGCCGGAGATGGGCGCGCCGTTGGCGTAGGAGCCTACATAGGCGTCCACGCGGCCGTCCTTGAGCGCGGTGTAGCCTTCGGACCAGGTGAAGTAGTCGATGGTGCACTTATCCATCAGGCCGTAGGCCTCAAAGACGAGGTTGACCGCGGCGGTGGAGCTGGAAGCGGCCGGCGGGAAGCCCACATGCTTGCCTTCCAGGTCCTCGTAGGTCTGGATGTCGGAGTTCTCCAGCACCACGATGGGCAGCGCCCAGGTCACGAAGCCGAAGCCCTGCAGCATGTTTTCCACGGCGATGGGCGCCTCGAAGGGAGCTTCGCCGTTCATGGCGTTGACCAGGTCGATGGTGCCGGAATAGCCGCCCTGCACGTCGCCGGACTCGATGAGGTAGATGATCTCGGCGCCGCCGGAGGTGGTCACGGTCGAGGTGCGCAGATCGGTCTTGCTGTTGACCACGGAGGAAAGCGCCTCCAGCACCACGTTATCGGTGCCGCCGACGGAGCCGGTGCCGAAGCTGAGAATGCCGCTGGCCAGGGCGCCGCTCATGGCGCTGAAAGCCAGAACCAGGGACAGAGACAGAGCGATCCATTTTTTCATGCGAAATCCTCCATTCAATCCATGTCGTATTTGGAACGTTTTGCCGTGGTTATAGACTACCATACCTTATTTGACTTGTCAATACTATTTATTAAAATAGTATACCATTTTCGCAAAGAAAAAACCGGACAGAGGCAGGGAGCGGCGCAAGGGCGGTTTTCGCGCAGCAAAAAAGCGGCGCGCATGGCGCGCCGCCGCAGACTGCTGACAAACCCTTTCGGGAGGCTTGGAGGGCCCGCAGGCCCTCCAAAGTGCATTCGTATCGCCCGGCTTTCCCCGGTCGCTCAATCGTCGCGGTGGGCGCTGGCCGCGCCCACCGCTCGTTTCGCTCCCCACCTTCGGGAAGCTTTCCCACCTTCGGTGGCAACAGCCCACTGGGCTGACGCTTCCCTCCGGCGCCAGGCGGGCGGGGAGTTTGCGCCCCTGGGCGCAAACATTTCTTAAGTATCTGGCGGAAAAGGCCGGCGCAGCCGGACTTTTTCGACAAGCTGAGCGGCGCGCATGGCGCGCCGCCGGTTGCGTTGGACCGAGGGCCTCCGCTCATCGCTGCGTCCCCGACGGGCCGTGCGGCACGGGGGCAAAGAGCTGATGGATGTCGTTGACGACGGCGGGCTCCCGCTCCATGTTGTGGAACGTATGCTCATGCGTGGCCAGCAGGGCGATGAGGCGCTTCTCGTCGCGGTCGTAGAGGGCGCGGATCATCTCGGCGTGCTGGCGGTACTGCTCCTCCTGGGGCTGAACGTTGCCGTAGTGGCAGGCCTGCACGAACTCCAGCTTGAGGTAAAGGCGCTTTTGCATCTCGTAAAGCTCGGCGTTTTTGCCGATGCGGCTGAGCTCGAGGTGAAAGGAGCAGTTCATGCGGATGCGCAGCGCCCGGTCTCCCGCGCGGGTGGCGGCGAGGCAGCGCTCGTTGTAGGACTCCATGACGGAATAATCATAGTTGCTTCCATACAGAATGGCCAGATGGGCGGCGACCGTGTCCAGCGCCAGGCGAACGATGCCCACCTCCTGCAGCCACTCCTTGGGAAAGACCGTCACCTCCGCATAGCGGTTGGGGTAGAGGGTCACGATGCCGTCCCCCACGAGGCGCTTGATGGCCTCGCGGATGGGCGTGCGGCTGAAGCCGAACTGCGCGGCGATCTTGGCTTCGGGGATGCGCTCCCCCGGCTTGATCTGCTGGGTGAGAATCAGATTTTTCAAATGCTCGTAGACCTGTTCGCTCATGGCGGTTCCGTTTTCCTGCTGCATACTGCGTCTCCGTTTCCTGTGCTGTGCTCCCGCAGCAATGAGCGGGCAGGGAGAGTATACCATTTCTTTGGCGTTACGGCAAGCGCCGGCGGGATGGAAAGGTCAGGCCGGCGCGCCGTGCCCTGCTGTGCGTGGAGCAGCCGCGGCGTCAACGCCATGTGCGTGCGGATTCGGACGTGAGGGGGCTTGCGCATGCGCCCTTCCCCGGCCGGCCGCGCCTCGGAGGCCAAAGGCATTTAACCGAAACATCCGGGCCGGACGCGCGATTTTGCGTCCGGCCCGGATGTTTGAATCCCTCCTAGAGATCGACTTTTTCATAGCGCCGTTCGGCGATGCGGCAGGCCGGCGGCAGCAGCGCCGCGTAGCACACCGCGCCGGCCAGCAGCACCGGCAGCTGCTTTCGCCAGTGTTCGCCGCCGTCCAGCCAGGCAAGCGCCGGGATGTGCGCCGCGCTTTCCACGGCGGCCATCCCCAGCAGCAGGGGAACCGACGCCATGACAAACGCCCTCCCCGCCCTGTAGCCGCTTTTGTAGAACGAGGACAGGAACACAAGGTCAAATACGGCGTAGATCATCAGCCCGAAGCCGTACCAGGCGGGCGCGGCGTCGATGCCCACGGGGTTGTCGGGGATGCCCAGCGCCCCGCGCAGCAGCGCGAAGGGCAGGGAAAACAGCAGCTGAAACAGCTGGAGCGAGACGGTCAGCAGGCATTTGGCCCGGACGCTCTCCCGCTTGGTCACGGGCAGCGTGGCCGTGAACCAGGGATCGTTGGTTTCCCGCGCGTTGACGAAGGTGATGTAGGGCGCGAGACAGCCGAAGAGAAAAATCACACTGTACGGATACGCCGGCACCAGCACCAGACAGCCCAGAAACGCGAACACCACCGAGGCCGGATGGGCGCAAAGCCTGATTTCCTTATAGAGCAGCGTCATCATCCCACTCGCTCCTTTCCGTGCGCAGCATGATTTCTTCAAGGGTGAGCGGCCCTGTGTCCCCCGGCGTTTTGAGATGGTCGAAGGAGCGAAGGAAGCTCTCCCTGTCCGCGCTTTGCAAAACCCGGCCGTCCCGGATGTAGGTGATGTCGTCGGCGCACCGGTCCAGGTCGGAGGTGATATGGGTGGAAAAGAGAATGGCGCAGTTTTCCCGCCTGACAATGCGTCTGAAAAGATGCAGCAGTTCCTCCCGCGACACGGGGTCCAGGCCGGAGGTCGGCTCGTCGAGGATGAGCAGTTCGGCATGGTGGGACAGGGCCAGCGCGAGCAGGTACTTGACCTTCATGCCGTTTGAAAGCTCCTTGAATTTTCTGCCTTCCTCCAGCGAAAAGCGCCGGAGGTACGCCCGGTACTGCTCCTCGTCCCACTGCGCGTAGAACCTGCGGGTGACCGCCGTGATCGCGCCGAGCCTCTTGAGCGGATAAAAGTCCGTCCCGCCAAAGACGACGCCCACGCGCTGCCTGCATTCCTTTTCGTGCCGGAAAAAGTCCCGGCCAAACATCGTCACGCGCCCGCTCTCCGGAGAGATCATGTTGAGCGTCGCCTTCAGGGTCGTGCTTTTTCCGGCCCCGTTTTTGCCGATCAGCCCCATCACGCGTCCGGGCGCAAGGGAAAAGCTGACCCTGTCAAGAAAAAAGCCGGGATAGCGCTTGCTGACATCCTCGATCCTTAGCAGAGGCTCCATCATTCCCCCTCCTTCCCTTCCGGCGGCTGTACGGTTTGCAGGGCGGTTTTGACCATCCTCGTGATTTCCAGAAAAAACGATTCCTTCATCAGCGCGATGCCCGGATGCTCCCGCGACTCGTCCCCCAGCACCACCAGCGTATCGCCCGGCCCGATCCCAAACACGTCCCTGGCGGCCTTGGGCAATACGATCTGGCCCCGCTCGCCCACCCGGACCGCGCCGAAGATGTGCTTGCCCTTCGGAGGGATTCGCGTCTTTGTGCGCTCCGGGTCGTGATGGATCAGGTCGCTCAGCTCCACGTCGTACAGCTGGGCCAGCGCATCGCAGTTGACGATGTCGGGCACGGATTCGCCGCTCTCCCATTTGGCCACGGCCTGGCGCGAAACGCCGATGCGTTCGGCCACCACCTCCTGGGAAAGCTTGTTGAGCCGCCGCAGCACGGACAAATTGCCCGCGATGTTGTTTTTCTGCATTTTCATCTTTTTCTCACCTCCCGCCGCTCATTATAGCCCATCCCGGCTGAAATGCCACCAACCGGGCCGAACAAAAAATGTCACGATTCGTTGCGCGCATCCAACCAGAATCCCCCCGCCGGGCAGACGGCCCGCGGGGGGATTCCGGTTGTCTTGCGCCCTGTCTGTCGCGCCTTCCGTCAGGGCCGCCGCGGATAGCCGGGTTCATCGCCGTACAGCTCCAGCCGCTCCATGCGAAGGCAGACGGCCCGTACGCTCCGCCGCAATTCGCGGGCCATCTTCTCCACCGGGCGCCTGAGGCGGTACAGCGTTATCAGGCGCGCCTCTTCCTCCTGCGTCCAGGCCTTGCCGGCATTTTCGGGGGCGGGGATGGGCAGTCCCATGTCAAGAAGCTGCTTTTCCACGCCGCGCCGCCGCCGCTGCAGCTTTTCGCACATCATTTTCATGGAAGCGCCCGACCGGCTGAGAACGGCCAGCGCGTCCCGGTCCGCCGCCGTCCACTGCCGTCCGGCGTTCAGGCGGCCGTTGCGGTTGACCGGCGCCCTCACGGGATGGGAAATGTCCGTCAGCGCCAGCACCGCCGTATGCAGCGCGCGGATGACCGCGGCGTCGTTGAGCAGATGGTCCCCGGGCAGAACCTCGCCGGTGGTGGGGTCGATGCCGTCCAGCATCTGAAGCAGAATGAGTCTTGCGCTTTCGTTGGTCATGGTCAGTCCCCCGTTTCGAATCCTCATTGCCGTGGAAAACAGGGGCCGCATTGCGCGACCCCTGCCTGCGGGGCGTTCTCCGCCCCGTCATTCCACCCGTTCGTTGTACAGCCCCCTGGGCACGTAGCGCGTGTGGAGCAGCTCGTGCGCCAGATGGCCGCCCGCCTCGCCCAGCCAGGTTTCGTAGAGGCGCAGGAGGTCCGGGTTTTCGTGGCTCTTGCGAAGGGGCTTGCCCTCATCCTCGGCGTAGAGGGCGCGGGAGCGCAGCTCGCGGAAGTTCTCCGCGTCCGTGCGCGGCTGGCCGCCGCCGCTGAC